>CALPPP020000008.1 GCA_943325485.2 Rickettsia typhi | reverse complement strand
TGGCTTCCACCATGGCCAAAGCCAGTTATGGTCCTATTTCCATCCCAACCCTACCGGCGGTGGTCCCCATGATTCCTGTGAAAAACCCCAAACTGGCCAACAACTGGAAAACAAAAACAGCCGCCTCTATTTCCGATGAAGAGGTGCTTGCTATGCCAGATGAGCAGTACATGAATGCATTGCAATTGGCTTTTTTCCGATTGAAATTGGTTCAACTGAAAACAGACATATTGGCAAACGCTGGTGAAACCACCGAGCATTTGCGCGAGGACACGGTCATCGTGCCCGATCCCGCTGACCGCGCCACCATCGAGGAAGAGCACGCTCTAGAGTTACGCACCCGTGATCGTGAACGCAAGCTGCTCAAGAAAATTGAGCAATCCATTTCGCGCATCGACAGCGGCGACTATGGCTATTGCGACGAAACAGGCGAGCCAATTGGCGTTGGCCGCCTTTTGGCCAGGCCGACCGCTACCTTGTCGCTGGAGGCGCAGCAACGGCGTGAATTGAAGCAAAAAATGTTTGGCGATTGATTCTTGGTAACTTTCAGTGAAAAGCAGGCCACACAGGGCCTGCTTTTTTTTACCCCAAAAAAGCTAATCAATCACATCGACTGCACCGTCTAAGTGCTTCATTATTAACGGTTTTTTAAATGCATGATAATGCGAAACACGAGCTAAGTTGTTGATTTTACTGCTAAAACTTGATTTTAAGGCTTGCAAGTAAGCAAAATCCTGTTAAAGTGCATAGAAGTGGTATTTAGTGCAAAAATGTGAAATTCTTCACATTGCCTCGCCACATCGATGTCAACAAAGGGTTGTTAGCTGTGTTTCAAGGTGCTTCATCGTTGAGTTTGGATGCCAAGGGTCGCTTATCGGTTCCTACGCGCCATCGCGATGTGTTGAGCGCGACTGCCGCAGGACAACTCACGATCACCCGCCATCCTCATGGTTGTTTGATGCTCTTTCCTCGCACAGAGTGGGAGAAATTCAGAGAGCGCGTGGCTGCTTTACCCATGACCGCCCAATGGTGGAAGCGCATTTTGTTGGGAAACGCCATGGATGTCGAAATGGATGGCACAGGACGCGTGCTTGTCTCGCCTGAATTGCGCAGCGCTGCGCATATCACCAAAGAAGTGATGTTGCTGGGCATGGGCAGCCATTTTGAGCTGTGGGACAAGTCGAGCTATGACACCCAAGAGGCCGAAGCCATGCAGGGCGAGATGCCCGATGTGTTTCGCGATTTTTCGTTCTAAAGTGGAATGGCAACAACTGAATGGGCACACACCACCGTCATGTTGAAGGAGGCGGTCGAGGCGCTGGACGTCCAGGCCGAAGCCACTTATGTCGACACAACCTTTGGCCGCGGCGGGCATGCAAAGCGCATCTTGGAAAAGCTGTCCCCACGGGGCAAGCTGATCGTCTTCGACAAAGACCCACAAGCGATTGCAGCAGCGCAGGCGATGAAAGATCCACGAATCCAGATACGCCATCAGGGCTTCGCAGCGTTGAGCCAACTGACACACCACAGCGTCGCCGGTGTGCTGATGGATCTGGGGGTGAGCTCTCCCCAAATCGACAACCCAGAGCGCGGCTTTTCATTCCGTCAGGACGGCCCGTTAGACATGCGAATGGACACAAGCCAGGGCCAAAGCGTTCACGAATGGTTGGGCGTGGCAAGCAGCGACCAAATAGCTCAGGTGATTCGTGACTATGGAGAAGAACGATTTGCCAATGGCATTGCCAAAGCGATTGTTGCTCGGCGAGAGATTGGAACGCTGCCAGCCACCACGTTGGCCATGGCAGAGCTGGTTGCGGCTGTGGTCAAAACCCGTGAAGCGGGTCAAAATCCAGCCACTCGCACATTTCAAGCATTCCGAATTTTTATCAACCGAGAGCTTGAAGAACTCGCTCAGGCGCTGGATGCCAGTCTGCAGGTCTTACAACCCAGAGGGCGTCTTGTGGTGATCAGCTTTCATTCACTCGAAGACCGTATGGTCAAACAATTCATCGCCAAAAATGCGAAAGAAGTGTATGACCGCAGAGCGCCATTTGCCAACCCAGCGGCATTGGCTCTGCGAGATTTGGGGCGTCAACGACCGAGTGCAGAAGAGGTCAGCGCTAACCCGCGCAGTCGAAGTGCCATTTTGCGAATTGCTGAGCGCTTACCGTCGCAGGAGGTTGTATGACGCGGGTGAGTGCATTACTGCTATTGGCGGTGGTACTGAGCGCACTCTATTTGGTGCGCACACAATACGAGTCACGTCGTTTGTACACAGAACTTGACCGGGCCAAGGCCTTGGCACAACGTCTCGATACTGAACACGATAGATTGGATGTGGAGCGAGGCGCACAAGCTACGCCTTTGCGAGTGGAAAAACTTGCTCGTGAACAAATGCATATGCATACGATTTCACCTGCCATTACCCAATATGTATCAACGCAAAAAACCAAAAGCGAAAGCGTGTCCGTCAACAGCACACCTAAGGCCCAGCCATGAGCAGTCGCAGTGTGCAGTACTCAACCAATCCATTGCTCGCGAGCAAAACGCCAATTTGGCGCAGCCAATTTATTGTTGCCTGCATTGCCCTGGGGTTTATCGGTTTGGTCGTACGCGCAGCCTATGTCCAAGTACTCGATAACAATTTCTTTATCAAACAAGGACAGGTGCGTTTTGAGCGAACCTTAGAAATACCCGCAAACCGAGGACGTGTGCTCGATCGAAATGGGCTCATCTTGGCTTCAAGCGTTCCCATGCCAAGCATTTGGGCCAGCCCCGAGGAGATGGACACAAGCAATCCCAAGCTCAAGGATCTTGCACATCTGCTTGAAATTCCTCACCGCGAGCTTCAAGAAAAAATCAAAGACCCTAAACGCAAGCATGTATGGCTCAAACGCCAAGCAGACTTGGCATTGGGGAAAAAAATCACAGAGCTCGGTGTTCGAGGCATTTACACCACCATGGAATACAAGCGCATGTACCCAGAGGGCGAAGCCGCGGCGCATGTGGTGGGTTTTACAAATATTGAAAACATCGGGCAAGAAGGCGTGGAACTCGCCTTCAATAAACATTTGGCAGGCAAGAGTGGCTCGCGACGTGTTATCAACAATGGTCACAAACAAGTTGTTGAGGGTATAGGCGACGAAATTCCACCAGAAGACGGCAGAGATTTACAACTTAGCATCGATAGCAAAGTTCAGTATTTTGCTTATCAAAGATTGCGCGAGGCAGTGATTGACAACAAGGCTGCTGCTGGCAGCGTGGTGGTCTTAGATGCGCAATCAGGCGACGTGCTGGCGTTGGCGAATTACCCAAGCTATTCACCAGAAAAAAGAGGCAATTTCAATGGCGTGCAAATGCGCAACCGTGCATTGACAGATACCTTTGAGCCAGGGTCGACCATGAAGCCATTTGTGATCGCCTTGGCGATGGAAAAAGGCATGGTTAAAGCAGATACGCCTATCGATACATCGCCTGGCAAACTTAATATGAACGGCAAGACCATCACAGACGCCCACCCGCACGGAATGCTGAGCGTGTCAGAGGTCATTCAAAAGTCGAGCAATGTTGGCACAGTCAAAATTGCAATGAAGATGACACCTAAAGATATGTGGGAGATGTATACCCAGGTAGGGTTTGGACAAAAGCCTCAAATCCCATTTCCAGGTGCAGTTGCAGGACGTTTGCGCCCCTACAAAACTTGGCGTCCCCTTGAACAAGCCACCATGAGCTATGGCTATGGTTTGTCCACCAGTTTGTTTCAATTGGCACAGGCCTATACAGTTTTTGCAAGAGATGGGGAGGTCGTGCCAGTCAGTCTGATCAAGCGAGAAGAAAGGGTGGTCGGCGTTCGCGCGATCAGTGCGCAAAACGCTGTGGCAGTTCGCAATATGCTCAATATGGTCACTGGACCAGGCGGTACTGCACCTAAGGCCCAAACCATGGGCTACTCTGTAGGCGGGAAAACGGGTACTGCCCATAAGCAAGAAGGCAAAGGCTACGCAGACAAAAAATACAGAGGATTTTTTGTAGGTATGGCGCCCATAGAAACGCCCCGTATCGTGGTTGCGGTGATGATTGATGAGCCCAGCAATGGGCGCTACTACGGTGGCGATGTCGCTGCACCCGTTTTCAGTGAAACCGTTCAGCAAACTTTGCGTATGTTGGGTATTCAGCCCGACAGAGCAGTCAAGCCACAAGTCGTTGCCAAGGCCGAGGCGGAGTCGTTTTGATGCATTCATTACAGACGCCATCCCAAGCAGCACAGTGGTTGAGAGAAATGGTCTCAGGGCAACTCCATATTGACAGTCGAAAAGTCAAAAAGGGGGATGGTTTTTTTGCTTGGCCAGGCTTGACGCACGATGCTCGTCAATATGTAGTCCAAGCCTTATCACAAGGGGCAAGCGCATGCCTTGTGGAGTCCAGCGGAATTGAGCAATATGCTGGGATGCTTGATGAGAAAACAGTTGGCATTTATAAAGATTTAAAACAAGCCTGTGGCCTTATTGCGGACGCGTACTTTGAGTCACCCAGTCAAAACCTGACGATGCTGGCCGTGACGGGGACCAACGGAAAGACTTCCACCGCATGGTGGTTATCGCATGCGCTTAGCCGATCGGGTCAACGATGCACCCTGGTGGGTACATTGGGCATGGGTGAAGCGCATCAGTTACACGCCACTGGGATGACAACACCCGACCCCTTGCAACTTCATGCGCAATTACGTCAATGGGCCGATGATGGTGTCAAAGCCTGCGCCATTGAGGCATCGTCTATTGGGTTGAGTGAACATCGTTTAACTGGGACACGACTAAAGGTCGCGATCTTCACCAATTTCACCCAAGACCATTTGGATTACCACGGCAATATGGATGCCTATTGGCAAGCGAAGTCAAGTCTGTTTGCTTGGCCAGAGTTGCAAGCAGCAGTCATCAACATCGACGATACCCATGGCAAAGCGTTGGCTGCTCAGTTGCAAGCAAACAAAGCACACAAGCCCCCAGATATCTGGACCATTTCTATGCTTGGTGACGCAAGACTGCGTGCTCAGTCTGTAAAAAACGGTAAGCATGGCTTGCAATTTGAAGTGGTGGAGGGAGATGAAATTCACCTGCTGAAAACTGATTTAGTGGGCGAATTCAATGTGCTGAATCTGCTTGGCGTTTTAGCCTCGATGCGTGCACTTGGGATAGAACTTTCACAGGCCATCAAAGCTTGTCAACAATTACCATCTGTTCCAGGCCGCATGCAAAGTTTGGGCGGAACAAAAAAACCTTGTGTAGTGATTGACTATGCGCACACACCCGATGCGCTGATACAGGCACTTAAAGCCTTGCGACCCATGGCAAATGCGCGTGAAGGGCAGTTGTACTGTGTTTTTGGATGCGGTGGTGATCGAGATGCCAGCAAGCGGATGCCTATGGCGAAAGCGGCAGAGGATGGAGCCGACCATATTGTATTAACCAGTGATAACCCGCGCACTGAAAAACCGCAAGACATCATTGCGCACATGGTGGATGGTTTGTCTGACCCATCCAAAGCGATCATTTGCATAGAGCGAGCACAAGCCATTGCACAAACCATAAGCCATGCCAAGCCACAAGACGTCATTCTTATCGCAGGCAAAGGGCATGAAAATTACCAAGAAATGGGCGGGGTGCAAATCCCCTTTTCAGATGAAAAGCATGTGTTGGCTGCATTAAGTTTATGGGGTGGTGCATGACTCAGCATCTGCACACTTCATTGGGGCAACTGCATGCTTGGTTGCCCGATAGTCGCCTGATTGGGGATCCAAGCCTCAAGATATCCCGCATCCACACCGACAGCCGAAGCCTATTGCCAGGTGATCTGTTCATTGCATTGAAAGGCGATCGGTTTGATGGGCACGACTTTTTAGGTCAACTTAATGGCCAAGGTGTTAGTGCTGCCATTGCAGGCCATGGGTTGAAAGAAGCTGGCTTGATGGGCTTAGAGGTGGCCGATACATTGAAGGCACTTGGTGAGCTTTCTCATGCTTGGCGCTCCCAGTTTTCAATTCCTTTGATTGCAGTGACGGGCAGCAATGGCAAGACCACCGTCACACAGATGATTGCCAGCATATTGAGCGCATGGCAAGGCGATGAATCACTGGCAACCCAAGGAAACTTCAATAATGCCATTGGTCTGCCACTTACATTGTTGCGATTGCAAGCCCACCATCGAAGTGCTGTGGTGGAGTTGGGCATGAACCATGCAGGAGAAATTGCAGAACTCGCCAGTTTGGCTTCTCCAACTATTGCATTGGTCAATAACGCACAACGTGAACACCAAGAGTTCCTGCACAGCGTGCAAGCAGTCGCTGCTGAAAACGGCGAAGTGATTGCCGCATTGCCATCCAATGGCATCGCTGTGTTTCCAGCAGAGGATAGTTACACAGAGGTTTGGCGAAAGTTAACTGGAACAAGACAAGTGATGTGTTTTGGACGATCGGATTTAGCAGATGTCCAATTGATCCATAGCGCATGGTCGAATCAACAGTGGCAACTCAGCGTACAAACACCCAAGGGAAAGCTGGCCACCAGCTTGTCGGTGGCAGGTGAGCACAATGTTCACAATGCATTGGCAGCCATCGCCTGTGCGCTTGCTGCAAAAGTACCTTTGGCATTCATTGAGCAGGGCATTGCTTCATTTAAACCTGTCAATGGCAGATCGCGTTCCATCATTCTCAATTGGGGAGATCGCCAATTGCTGTTGATCGATGACAGCTACAACGCCAACCCAGACTCGGTACGCGCTGCCATCAACGTCTTGGCCCAATCAACCCAACCACGTTTACTGGTGCTGGGTGACATGGGCGAGGTGGGGACACAAGGCGCAGAATTCCATGCCGAGGTCGGACGCTATGCGCAAGCCAGTGGTATTGAACATCTCATCACCTTAGGCGAGCTTAGCCGCGACACAGCCAAGGCGTTTTCCAATGCAAAGCACTGTCAATCTATCGATGAGGTGTATGCACAGGTACAAGCCAGATTACCTATGGTGGGAACTGTGCTGGTCAAAGGATCTCGCTTCATGCGTATGGAGCGTGTGGTGCAGGCCATTCAGACTTGGGTTAACAGCCACTCACCTTCTCCCCATTCCAAGGAGGTCCCATGTTCTTGAGCTTGGCCCAGTGGCTGCAGGCCATATCGCCAGATTATGGGTATTTGCGCGTATTTCAATACCTTACCTTCAGGGCAGTGATGGCTGCCATGACTGCGCTCTTGATCGGCTTGATTGCGGGCCCCGCAGTGATTCGCAAATTGACACAGCTCAAAATTGGACAACCCATCAGAGGCTACGGTGTTGAGGCGCACCTTGTGAAATCGGGCACGCCCACCATGGGAGGCGTACTGATATTGCTTGCTATTGCTTTGTCTACCTTGCTGTGGGTAGATTTATCCAACCGATTTGTGTGGATTGTGTTGTTGGTCACTTTGGGCTTTGGAGTCATAGGATGGGTCGACGATTGGCGCAAAGTCGTGCGAAAAGACCCAGAGGGAATGCCTTCTGGCGAAAAATACCTTTGGCAATCCATCATTGGCTTGCTGGCTGCACTCTACTTGGTATTCAGCATTTCAGAGGTCAGCAACCTGCGTGTGATGGAACTTTTTTACAGTTGGGTGCGTTCAGGCTTTGATGTCAACTTGCCGCCTAAAGCAGGTTTGCTGTTGCCCTTCTTTAAAGAAATCAGCTACCCATTAGGCGTACTTGGTTTTGTAGGGTTGACCTATGTGGTGATCGTAGGTTCTAGCAATGCAGTCAATTTGACGGATGGGCTAGATGGCTTGGCCATCATGCCTGTGGTCATGGTGGGATCTGCACTGGGTGTCTTTGCCTATGTCACAGGTTCTGCTGTGTATTCACGTTATTTATTCTTTCCTCATATTCCTGGCGCAGGTGAGTTGTTGGTGTTTTGCTCAGCCATGGCCGGCGCTGGATTGGCCTTTTTGTGGTTCAACACACATCCCGCTCAAGTCTTTATGGGTGATGTAGGTGCTTTGGGTTTGGGTGCCGCTCTGGGCACTATTGCTGTCATCGTCAGGCAAGAAATTGTGCTTGCCATCATGGGTGGCATCTTCGTTGCAGAAGCTGTCTCGGTGATGTTGCAAGTCAGTTACTTTAAATACACCAAACGCAAATATGGTGAGGGCAGACGCATCTTGAAAATGGCCCCTTTGCATCACCATTTTGAAAAATCTGGTTGGAAAGAAACACAGGTCGTCGTTAGATTTTGGATCATCACCATGCTGTTGTGTTTGGTAGGTCTTTCTACACTGAAGTTACGCTGATCATGAAGACACTGGCAGACCTTCACATATTGGTTTTAGGCTTAGGTGAGTCTGGCTTGGCTATGGTTCGTTGGTGTGCGTCGCAAGGTGCCAAAGTGACTGTGGTGGACACCCGTGAAAAACCGCCATGTTTGGCAACGATGCATCTCGAAAACATCGATGCCACATTTGTTCATGGTTCGTTTATTGCAGCCTTGCTTGATGACGAATCGATAAGGGGCGTGTTTAAGAGTCCAGGTTTATCACCTGCACAAGTCGAACCAGTATGGATGGCAGCCCAGCAAAAAGGGCTTTGGCACGGCACGGAATTGAGCCTGTTTGCGCATGCCATGGACTGTCTTTCCAAAGAGCAGGCATACCAACCGCATGTGGTTGCTATCACTGGAACGAATGGAAAAACCACGGTGACCGCACTGACTTCACTGCTGCTCAAGCGCGCAGGAATGACAGTGGCCATGGCTGGAAACATAGGACCAACCTTGCTTGATACGCTACGTGAAAATTTAGCGCATTTGCCACAAGCATGGGTGCTGGAGCTATCCAGTTTTCAGCTTGATGGCGAAACACAATTTGAACCAACAGCTGCATGTGTGTTGAATCTCACACAAGACCATCTGGATTGGCATGCCGATATGCAAAGTTATGGCGCTGCAAAATCACGAGTTTATGGTCATCATGCCATTGCGGTGATGCCACGGCATGACGAATCCGTTGCGGCACTGTTGCCCAAGGATTTAGCCAAGAAAAAATCAGAAAAACGCCAAGTCATTTCCTTTGGTGCTGATGTGCCTGTGAATGCGGGCGACTATGGCCTAGAGCATGTCAATGGCATGACTTGGCTGGTGCGAGCATCTGTGCCCGAGACAGAGGGCAAGAAGTCTATTGAGGAAGCGCTCCAATTGCAGCGATTGATGCCATCTGATGCGTTGCGCATTCGAGGGCAACACAATGCAATCAACAGTTTGGCGGCTCTTGCGTTGGCAAGCACTTGCGGTGCAGCAATGGCAGCCATGTTGTATGCACTGCGTGAATACAAGGGTGAGCCACATCGATTGCAATCTGTCGCTGTGATCAACGATATTGAATATGTTGATGACAGCAAGGGCACCAACGTGGGCGCCACAGTGGCAGCCATGAACAGCTTGGGTACACATCAAAATATCGTGGCTATCTTAGGTGGGGACGCCAAAGGCCAAGACTTTGTGCCACTGGTAGAACCGCTAAGGAAATTCGCTCGAGCAGTTGTTTTGATGGGTAAAGACGCCCCACATATTCAACAAGTTCTCAATGGTCTTGAATTCCCCGTTTTGCACGCAGCAGACATGGCCAACGCGGTAGCAAAAGCCACCGAACAAGCACAAGCTGCCGACACTGTTTTGCTTTCGCCCGCATGTTCAAGCTTAGACATGTTCAAAAACTATGAAGAGCGTGGGAATATCTTCTCTGAATGTGTGCACGCACTGGTTTTTGAAGAGGGGCACGCATGAGCAATGGCGCACTCTTGAATTGGGCAGACCGCGTGGGAAGCTGGTTTGGCAGTGCGCCCAAAGAGGGGCCTGACGCTCTGCCTGTTCGTGTGCATGGACGGGAATATGGACGAACACGTGCTGCACCTGCAGGCATCAAAGCATTCGATCAGAACTTGGCTTGGGCGATAGCAGGCTTATTGATATGGGGCTTGGTGATGGTGTATTCCGCCTCAATCGCACTCAACGATGGTCCCCGTTCCACAGGTTTTTCACAAGTTCAGTATCTTGTGCGCCATACCGCCGCGCTGGGTGTTGGATTCATTGCCGCCTTGCTGGTCTTTCAAATTTCAATGGACACATGGGAAAAAGCTGCACCTTGGGTCTTTATTGTGTCAATCGTGTTGTTGATCGTGGTGCTACTGCCCTTTATGGGAAAAAGTATCAATGGTGCAAGGCGTTGGATCAGTCTAGGTGTTTTCAATTTTCAACCCTCTGAATTAGCAAAATTCGGAACTCTTTTGTATGCAGCCAATTACATGGTTCGCAAAATGGATGTCAAAGAAAAGTTTTTTGCAGCTGTGACACCCATGGGTGTGGCGATCGCAATTGTGGGCTCACTGCTGCTGGCAGAACCCGATATGGGTGCATTTCTGGTGATTGCAGTGATTGCCATGGGGATATTGTTTTTGGGCGGTGTCAATGCACGAATGTTCATATTGATTGCATTTGTCTTGTTGGTCGCATTTAGCCTCATCATTGGATTGTCTGAATGGCGGCGTGAACGCATTTTTGCCTACCTAGATCCTTGGAGTGCAAAGTACGCCCTGGGCAAAGGTTATCAACTGTCCCACTCACTGATCGCTTTTGGCCGTGGAGAAATATTCGGGGTTGGCTTAGGCGGCAGCGTGGAAAAACTGCACTGGTTACCAGAGGCCCACACAGACTTTTTACTCGCAGTGATTGGAGAGGAGTTCGGACTTATTGGTGTGGTTACCTTGATTGGCGTATTCATGTGGATGACGCGGCGCATCATGTTCATAGGACGCCAAGCCATCGCCATGGACCGCGTATTTGCGGGATTGGTAGCCCAGGGTGTGGGCATTTGGATTGGGTTTCAAGCCTTTATCAATATGGGCGTGAACTTAGGCGCTTTACCGACCAAAGGCTTGACTTTGCCATTGATGAGTTATGGGGGATCAGCCATATTGCTTAACCTCATTGCTTTGGCTGTTGTGCTGCGTGTGGATTATGAAAACCGACTCCTGATGCATGGAGGTCGTGTATGAGCATGCCCACCGCATTGGTCATGGCTGGCGGCACAGGCGGGCATATCTTTCCGGGATTGGCCATTGCTGAAGTTTTACGTGCGCAAGGTTGGCAGGTCCATTGGATGGGCGCACCACATCCCAGCATGGAGTCAAAACTGATTCCTGACAAAGGCTTTGCATTCGAAGCAGTGCGATTTGGTGGTGTCCGTGGAAAAGGCATCTTCACTTTGTTGATGTTGCCCTTGCGACTGGTGAAAGCATTCATACAAAGTTTGCAATTGATCAGACGCCTGCAGCCTGATGTGTTGGTGGGTCTTGGCGGTTACATCACATTTCCAGGTGGGTTGATGGGCGTGGTAAGTGGTCGACCTTTGATATTGCATGAACAAAATGCAGTTGCTGGAATGGCCAACCAATGGCTTGCCAAAATTTCACATCGGGTCTTTAGCAGCTTCCCCCATGCCTTGCCCAAAGCCGAGTGGGTGGGTAACCCACTGCGTGCAGAATTTTTAAACCAAGCCGAACCTGCACAAAGGTTTGCAGGAAGAGCAGGACCCTTGCGGGTGGTGGTCATGGGTGGAAGTTTGGGTGCACAGGCAATCAATGCAGTTGTTCCCCAAGCGCTTGCCTTGTTACCTGTTGAAGATCGCCCAAGCGTATTGCACCAAGGTGGTGAAAAACATTTAAAGGATTTAGAACAAGCCTATGCACAAGCTGGCGTAGAAGCAGAACTCACTGCATTCATAGATAACCCAGCACAAGCCATGGCACAAGCTGATCTGGTGATATGCCGATCAGGTGCGAGCACGGTCACAGAACTTTCGGCTGTTGGTGTGGCCGCATTGTTAGTGCCATTTCCTTTCGCAGTGGATGACCACCAAACCATGAATGCCAAGTTTCTTTCAGAACATGGTGCAGCGTGGTTGACACCACAAAACACCTTAGCGCCCCAAATGCTTGCAAGTCAGTTGCAAGCTCTGAGCAGAGACAAACTGCTGGAGGTGGCCAAGAGGGCTTATGAATTAAGGAAAACCAATGCGGCCGAGCAGGTCGCGCAGGCATGTAACGAGGTGCTGCAATGAAGCATGCCATCAGTCATGTTCATTTTGTGGGTATTGGCGGTGCAGGCATGAGTGGCATCGCCGAAATACTGCATAACCTTGGTTACAAAGTGTCTGGCTCCGATTTGTCAGACGGTCCCGTCTTGCAACGACTCTCTGCGCTGGGCATTCAAACCCAAGTCGGGCATGCCGCGCTCAACATAGCAGGCGCAGATGCAGTGGTGACATCGACTGCTGTTCAATCAGATAACCCAGAAGTCATTGCGGCACACCAAAAACTGATACCCGTCGTTCCAAGAGCCGTCATGCTCGCAGAATTGATGCGACTCAAGCAAGGCATTGCCATAGCGGGAACACATGGAAAAACAACCACCACCAGTTTGGTGGCCAGTGTGTTGGCCCAAGCAGGCTTAGACCCGACTTTCGTCATTGGAGGTCGTCTCATCAGCGCAGGTGCCAATGCCAAACTAGGGGCAGGGGATTACATCGTGGTCGAAGCTGATGAATCGGACGCTTCCTTTTTGAACCTGAGTCCCATCATGTCGGTGGTCACGAATATAGATGCAGACCACATGGAAACCTATGGGCATGATTTCAATCAATTGAAATCTGCTTTCATTGAGTTCCTACACCGAATGCCTTTTTATGGTGCAGCAGTGTTGTGCATAGACGATCCAGTGGTCAATAGTCTCTTGTCGCAAGTTTCAAGACCTATTACTTCATACGGCTTATCAGAAAAGGCCCAGGTCCGAGCCGTTGATGTTCGCGCTGAAGGCGCGCGTATGCATTTCACTGTCCAGCGAAGCAACGGCGTGACTTTGCCTGATATGCACATTGTCTTGAACCTACCAGGCGTACACAACGTACTCAACGCATTAGCGGCTATTGCCATCGCGGTGGAGTTGAATGTGCCAGATGTTGCTGTTGTCAAAGCATTGGCAAACTTCAGTGGCGTGGGACGACGATTTCAACAGCATGGGGAAATTGCAGCAAAAGCGGGTGGGTATTTCACACTGATAGAAGACTATGGACATCACCCCGTTGAATTGGACGCAACAATTGCAGCAGCACGAGGCGCTTTTCCTGGACGTCGCTTGGTCTTGGCGTTCCAGCCACACCGTTTCAGCAGAACCCGCGATTGTTTTGAGGACTTTGTGGCTGTACTTCAGAAAGTCGATGTACTGTGGCTGACAGAAGTTTATTCAGCAGGCGAAGCGCCGATTGCCTCAGCAGATGGACGTTCACTGGCCCACGCAGTGCGTGTTGCTGGACAACAGCAACTGGTGTTTGCCCAAGACTTAAATGGACTTTGCGACTTGGTGGTTAACAACGCCTGTGACGGTGATGTGGTGATGTGCATGGGCGCTGGATCCATTGGCTCAGTGCCCATCATGGTGATTGAAAATTGTGCGAACAGGACTACGTTGAAAGTGGTCAGCGCATGAGTAGCTTTGACATCGCCATGAGTAAAGTCGCTGTCTTGATGGGTGGAAGCTCCGCTGAGCGAGCAATTTCTCTTTTATCGGGCCAAGGCGTGTTGGGCGCATTGCAATCACTGGGTGTCAATGCAAGCGCATTTGATCCATCGCAACTCCCATTGGAGCAACTGAAAACCCAGCAATACACCCATGCATTTATTGCCTTGCATGGCCGACATGGCGAAGATGGCACGGTACAGGGTGCTTTGGAGTTGATGGGAATTCCTTACACAGGTTCAGGTGTGATGGCCTCTGCCATCGCCATGGATAAACAAATGACCAAGCGCCTGTGGCGAGCTGAGCATTTGTCAACACCCCCATCCATTTGGTTACCGCCGAATGAGCAAACACCCGAAAAGATTAGCCATATCAGCAAGCAACTGGGGTTGCCGTTGATTGTCAAACCACCGCATGAAGGTTCTTCCATAGGCGTGACCAAAGTCGTGCATGAAGCGCAACTTGCCCAAGCCATTGCACTCGCGACAAGCCATGATCCCGACTTGTTGTGCGAGATGTTCATTGAGGGCGAGGAGCTTACATGCCCCGTCATTGGTCAAGGCGACAGTGCCAAAGCCTTGCCTGTGGTGAAAATTGTGGCCCCTCAGGGGGCTTATGACTATCAAAACAAATACTTCACAGATGATGTCAGCTATCTTTGTCCAAGTGGCTTAGCTGCAGATGAGGAAAAAACAATTCAGGCTTTGAGTGTGGCTGCCTACCGTGCTTTGGGTTGTCGTGGTTGGGGCAGAGCGGACATCATGGTTCGTGCAAGCGATCGTCAGCCATTTCTTCTTGAAATGAATACCAGCCCAGGAATGACCAGCCACTCACTGGTACCCATGTCAGCGTTGGCTGCTGGGATTTCATACCCCCAGCTTTGTATCATGATTTTGTCAAACGCGAGCTTGGATTCGCGAAAAGCGGTGGCCAAGCAATGAAAGCCAGAAATGCCATGCACATGAGCGATGAGACGCCAGTTGCGTTGGATATTCGATTGATGAACATCACAAGTGTCATTCTGATGGTGACTTTTAGCGTGGTGCTGGTGAGTGCCTTGTTGTGGTGGGTCATTCGACACCCCGTGTTTGCTCTGTCTGCCATTTCGGTACAAGGTGATGTGAGGCATAACAATGCTGTCACTTTAAGAGCCAATGTTGTTCCACGGTTGCGCGGCAGTTTTTTCACTGTTGACTTGGAACAAGCGCGAGCCACTTTTGAAAATGTTCCTTGGGTGAGGCATGCCTTGGTCAGACGCGAGTTTCCAAACCGACTCAGCGTTGAACTTGAAGAGCATCAACCAGCAGCATTTTGGGGACATGACGCTGACTCACGTTTGCTTAACCGTCAGGGTGAAGTCTTCAGCGCAAATTTTGGCGAATTAGACGATGAAAACTTACCCCGCTTAAGTGGTCCAGATTCAGAGTCTGCACAAGTTTTGCGAATGTATGAATTGTTGAAACCCGAATTGGGAAAACTACAGTTGCAAATGAAAGGCTTAGAACTCACCGCACGCGGTAGCTGGCGCGCAGAGCTAAAAAGTGGCGCGCAAATTGAGTTGGGTCGTGGCACAAGCGATGAAGTGCTGGTGCGCGTTGAGCGCATGACACTCACCTTGGATCAGGTCGCGCAAAGATTTGGCCGGCAAACACAGGCGCTGGAAGCGGCAGATTTGCGACACGTGAATGGTTACGCCTTGCGCCTGCGCGGGGTAAGTACGCTGACATCAACAACAAGGTAAACACACAGAGGTTTCCATGGCAAAAGAGTACAAAGATTTGGTAGTGGGTTTAGATATCGGCACCAGCAAAGTGATGGTGGTGGTTGCCGAGGTATTGCCTGGGGCGGAGTTAAAGCTCGCCGGATTTGGCATAGCACCAAGCAGCGGATTAAAGCGAGGAGTGGTCGTCAATATCGATGCCACCGTTCAAAGCATTCAGCAGGCATTGAAAGAAGCGGAGTTGATGGCCGACTGCAAGATCACGCGTGTCTACACCGGTATCACAGGCAGCCATATACGCGGTATGAATTCACATGGCATGGTGGCTGTCAAAGACCACGAGGTCACTGCAGCCGATGTCGCGAGAGTGGTTGAGACGGCCAAAGCCATCAATATTTCAACCGATCAGCGTCTGCTTTTGGTCGAACCCCAAGAATTTGTGATCGATGGCCATGATGTCAAAGAACCTATTGGCATGAGTGGCATCCGATTGGAAGCGAAAGTGCACATCGTCACTGGCGCCCAGAGTGCAGCAGAAAATATCATCAAGTGTGTGCGTCGATGCGGACTCGATGTAGAGCAACTCATGCTCAACCCCTTGGCTTCCAGTCATTCGGTACTCACTGCAGACGAGCGAGAACTTGGTGTGGCATTGGTCGATATTGGTGCAGGCACCACCGATGTGGCCATCTTCACCAATGGCGCCATTCGCCACACTGCAGTGATTCCGATAGCCGGTGACTTGATTACCAGCGATATCGCCATGGCTCTGCGTACACCCACCAAAGATGCTGAGGACATCAAAGTCGAGTCTGGCTTTGCCAAACAACTGCTTGCTGACCCTAATGTGCAAGTCGAGGTGCCTGGGCTGGGCGACAGGGGTCCGAGAATGCTCAGTCGACAAAACTTGGCTGGTGTGATTGAGCCGCGGATAGAAGAAATTTTTTCTTTGGTGCAACAGGTGTTGCGTGACTCTGGTTACGAGGAAGTTCTCTCATCAGGCATTGTTCTCACCGGTGGTAGCGCCATGATGCCGGGCATGATCGAACTGGGTGAAGACATCTTCTTGAAAGCGGTTCGCCGCGGCGTTCCACGCTACAGCAGTGCTTTGTCAGACATGGTCTCGCACCCTCGTGCG
>CALPPP020000007.1 GCA_943325485.2 Rickettsia typhi | reverse complement strand
GACTGGGATGTGCGACAAAAAAGCCGCTTTGAATCCACCGACAGCGCGGGTCGACAAGTGGGCGTGTTTTTGCAACGCGGCCAGGTGGTGCGCGGTGGCGATGTGTTGGTGGGTGAAGACGGCTCACTGATCCAAGTGCGGGCCGCGCCGCAAGCCGTGTTGCGCATCACCCATTGCACAGCGCACGGCACGCCGTTTGATTTGACCCGCGCCGCCTACCACTTGGGCAACCGCCATGTACCCATCGAACTGCAAGCCGATCACTTGAAAATTGAACCCGACCATGTGCTGGCCGACATGCTGCGCGCC
Source organism: Rickettsia typhi (assembly GCA_943325485.2). GTDB lineage: Bacteria > Pseudomonadota > Gammaproteobacteria > Burkholderiales > Burkholderiaceae_C > Limnohabitans. The sequence continues at coordinate 16,332 of CALPPP020000007.1, read as the reverse complement.
ATGCACCTCATCGTCAACGAGGTTGATGAAAGTTTCGAGCCTGAAAATGGTGCCTATGGCGAGCATGGGGGTGGTCACCACCATGGGCATGATCATGATCATGCGCACGACCACGGACATTAATTGGAATCTGACCCCATTTATTTATTGCGCTTGCTGCAACTGGCGTCACCTGCTTTGCCGGTGGGCGGGTTTTCGTATTCGGAGGGCATAGAAGCTGCCGTTGCGCACCAGTTGGTGCATGACGAAGCAAGCGCGCAAACGTGGTTGGTGGACCATTTACATTTGGTGCAGTCGCGCAGCGAGTTGCCTGTCATTGCCCAAGCGATCCCTGCCTGGCAGCATCATGACGAAAAGCAGTTGAAAAACCTCAATGACTGGGTGATACAAACCCGTGAAAGCTTTGAAATGCGTTTGCAAACTGAACAGATGGGTCGCTCTTTGCTGATTTGGTTGCGCAACCAAGCCGATGCAGAACCCTTGCGCATGAAAACCTGCGAAGATCTTCCTCCCACATGGCCTTTGGCATTTGCCCTGGCGTTGTCCACGCATGACATCCCTGTTCGTCAAGGTTTGATCGCTGCAGCTTTCGGATGGGCGGAAAACATGGTTCAAGCAACCATCAAAGCAGTGCCCTTGGGCCAACTCAGCGGTCAACGCATCTTGGCCGCTTTGGCCACCGAGATACCCTCAGCGGTAGATCACGCCATGCAAGTCACCACAGAAAACCGCCAAGCCTTTAGCCCGCGACTGGCGATACTGTCAGCGCGCCACGAAACCCAATACTCCAGACTTTTCCGATCATGACCACACCGCTTCACCATATTGCTAACCGCAGCAAAAAACTCCCTCCTCTTCGTGTCGGCATTGGCGGCCCTGTCGGTTCAGGCAAAACCACCTTGCTTGAAATGCTGTGCAAAGCCATGCGCGACAACTACGACCTGATCGCCATCACCAACGACATCTACACCAAAGAAGATCAGCGTTTGCTGACGATCAGTGGCGCTCTGCCAGCAGAACGTATCATGGGCGTGGAGACTGGCGGTTGCCCGCACACAGCGATACGTGAAGACGCATCTATCAACCTCGAGGCTATCGATCGCATGTTGGAGAAGTTCCCGAATGCGGATGTGGTCTTCGTAGAAAGTGGTGGCGATAATTTGGCAGCCACCTTCAGCCCCGAACTCAGCGACTTGACCATCTATGTGATCGATGTCGCTGCTGGTGAAAAAATTCCGCGCAAAGGCGGACCAGGCATCACCAAAAGTGATTTGTTCATCATCAATAAAACTGATCTTGCACCGCATGTGGGCGCAAACTTGGACATCATGCAATCAGACACCGAGCGTATGCGCGCGAGTCCCCAAGGCGTCAAACCTTTCGTCATGACCAACCTCAAAACACAAACTGGCCTTACAGATGTGGTGAAATTCATCGAAACAAAAGGAATGTTGTTGCCATGAAGTTTCACCGCTTTTTTTCATTCGCAGTTTCTGCGTCACTCATCAGTTTGTCGGCACTCTTTTCAGCAAGTGCTCAAACCCCAAGCCCTAAATTGCAACTGCAGTTGCTGGCCCAAGACCTGACCGCACCTATTCATTTGGAAGAGCTCCCCGATGGCAGTGGCCGCATGCTGGTGGTTCAACAAGATGGCTTGGTCAAAGTCCTGATGCCTGATGGCAAAGTATTGCCCGAAGCGTTTCTAGACTTGCGAAGTCGCATGTTCGCTCTTCAAAACGATTTTGAAGAACGTGGTCTTTTGGGTTTTGCGCTGCATCCGCAATATGCCCGCAATGGGCGTTTTTTCATTTCCTATTCAGCCCCATTGCGCGACAGCGCGCCCCAGAACTGGAACCACACACGCAAAATTTCAGAGTTCACTGCCAAGATAGGCAGCGTGGCGCCAGTTGACCCTCTTACTGAACGTGTTTTGATTGCACAAGATTGGCCCAGCAGAAAACACAATGGCGGCGGTTTGGCTTTCGGGCCTGATGGCATGTTGTTCATTGGCATGGGCGACAGTGGCGCATCCCACGGCTTTGGTAAATCGGTGATTTGGGAAGCCTTCAATGTGCCAGCCGAAGGTTTGATTTGGGACATGATGGCGCAAGACAAGCACAGCTTGTATGGAAAAATTTTGCGCATTGATGTGGACCGCGGCTACCCTGGTTATGCCATTCCCAACGGCAATCCTTTGAACGCGTCCCAAGGCAAGTCTGAGATTTGGGCTTGGGGGTTTCGTAACCCTTACCGAATGGCATTCGACAAGAATGGCAACGGCGACTTGTATGTGACCGCCATCGCCGAAACCCTTTGGGAAGCGGCTTACCGCGTCAAACGCCCTGGTAATTTCGGCTGGCCTTTGATGGAAGCCTCGCATTGCGTGGACCGCTTGCAACCCCGCAAGCCCCCTGCACAGTGCGCGCGTCAGGGCCCTGGCGGGGAGCCTTTGCAAATGCCGGTGGTCGAGTACCCCAATATGCAGGTCAGCCACCCCGACTCTTCTGCGCTCAATATCAAAGGCGTTGGAACTGCTGTGACGGGGGTTCGCATGTACCGAGGCCCAGCGATTCCCTTGCTGCACGGCAAACTTCTGGTGGCCGATTGGAGCGCCTCGTTCAAACAAGCATCGGGGCAACTCTTTATCGCGGTGCCCCAAATGCAAAATGACAAGCAATGGCCTCTGGAAAAAGTTTTGCAAATTGAAAGCCGCATCATCAGTTTGGCCGAAGACCGAAACGGCGAAATTTATGTGCTGACCCACGAAGGTATGGGGCCATTCGGCAACACAGGCAAGGTTTATAAACTGGTCGCTCAGCCATGAAGTGGTTGCGTCCTTGGCTTGCTGTGCTTGCCATCTCATGTGGCTTGAGCTCTCAGGCGCAAGAACAAATCTATGGGGCAATGCTAGAAGGGTTTGACTACCCAGCCACCGTGCAAAAGTTTGCGTTCAAATCGCAGCAACTTGATATGCACATGGCTTATCTGGACATCAAGCCTGCAAAACCCAATGGCCATGTCGCTGTTTTGTTGCACGGTAAAAACTTTTGTGCCGCCACCTGGCAATCGACATACGAGGTATTGCAGAAGTATGGTTTTCGCGTCATCGTTCCCGATCAAATTGGGTTTTGTAAATCCAGCAAACCTGCGGCTTACCAGTACAGTTTTCAGCAACTGGCCCACAACACCCACGCATTGTTAAATTCATTAGGGATACCGCAAGCCACTGTGATCGGTCACTCCACGGGCGGCATGCTGGCCACCCGCTATGCACTGATGTTTCCGCAGTCGGTCCAACAACTGGTCATGGTCAACCCCATAGGTCTAGAAGATTGGAAAGCCATGGGTGTGCCAAGCCTCACCATTGACCAGTGGTACCAGCGCGAACTTCAAGTCACCGATGAGCGTATTCGCAACTATGAACGTGCGACCTATTACGTGAATGAATGGAAACCTGAATACGAACCTTGGGTGCAAATGATCGCAGGCATGTATCGCGGGCCAGACAAGCAAACCGTGGCATGGCATTCGGCTTTGCTTTATGACATGATCTTCAACCAACCCGTGGTTTACGAGTTCCCCTTACTCAAAGTTCCTACTTTGTTGATGATGGGTGAAAAAGACAACACCGCCATCGGCAAGGACTTGGTATCCCCCGACATCAAAGCACAAATGGGTCTGTACCCCGAATTGGCAAGACGCACAGCCAAGGCCATCCCAGGTGCCAAATTGATTCTCTTCCCCGATTTGGGCCATGCGCCACAAATGCAAAACCCCCAGCGCTTTCACACGGCTTTGGTGAACAGTTTGTTGGCCTTGAGCGATTGATTCAGCGCTGAACCCAGCCACCACAAACTGGGAACACCTGGCCCACAAAGCAATTCGCTTTGTCAGAGCACAGGTATGCCGCGAATTCTGCGTCTTCCTCGGCTTTGACCAATCGTCCCAATGGAACTTCGCGTTGAATGCGTTCTGCAAAGCGCGGATTGGCCTGAACCTCTGGCGGAAAGTAAGTGGGGTTCTCGACAAAATTTTGGGCAATCGCATTGACTTGGATGTTCAAAGCGGCCAACTCCACCCCCACCGCTTGCACCCATGCCAGTTGCGCACCACGTGCTGCGCTGTAACTTGACGCTCGCTTCATGCCGCGCAATGCACTGGCACTGCCCATGACCAAAAATTTTCCCTGCCCACGCGCCTTCATTTGTGGCACGACTTCTCGCAACAACCTTGGCAAGGGGTGAACCATGACGTCGAACACCTGCGACCATTCGGCGTCTTGCACCTCAGTGGCCGGCGTCGAGGGCGCAGTCATGGCCAAATTGGCAACCAAGACATCGATATGCCCATGGCTTTGCACCAATTCGCGCGGGGCATCAGGGTGGTGCAACTCTCTGCTGTCGGCCAACACAGTCGCCCCATGCGAGGAAAGCACTTGGCATAAAGCCGGGCCCATGAAATCTTCGGCTTGGGTGACAACAATTCGCAAACCTTGTAACAAACCACTCATAGACAGCACCTACTCGGGTAAAAGGTCTTCAGGGTGTTCAGCCACCAATGGTATGAGGTCTGGCTTGGGGGTACGTTTGCCGTGCTTGGCCAGTATTTCAATGTAAACAGACGCGGCCTGCGTTTTGGCCAGTGCATCAATGGCTGCAACCAAGGCGGCCACATGAACCACTTCAGCATCGGCGGCTTGCAAGCCGCACTTGCAGTCAAAGTCCCAAAAATCGACTCCCTCAGGTAAATCTCGTCGGCGCTCACGCTTGAGGTATTTACGTACATCGTTTTTCACCGCATCAAGCACCCGATCAGGGTGGCGGCCATCTATGTGCAGAGGGAAATTTTTTCGCATGGCCAGATTATGCGGCCCGCGCTCCTAGGCGCCACAAGGACGTCACCTCTTGCGTTCGCGCCGCATGCAATGCGTCTTGGCTGTCTTGCACCTTGGCATGACGAGGTCGAATATCTTCTCGGCCAAGTACCTGCAAGCCTCCCGCTTCTATCCATTGCAGCAACTGTTCGCGTGAGCGCAGTTGCAAATGCTCAGCCAAATCTGACAAGACCAACCAAGCTTCGCCACCAGGGGCTAAATGCGCCAAAACACCCGCCAAAAAAGTACGCAACATCCGACTGTCGGGGTCATAAATGGCTTGCTCTAACAGTGACGTGGCTTTGCCAGGCAACCAAGGCGGGTTGCACGCAATCAAATTTGCTTGTCCCTCGGGAAACACATCACTCTTTTGGAACTTCACCCTGGATGAAAGGTCCAAGCTTTGCAAATTGTCTTGCGCACACTGCAAGGCGACGTCGCTGCAGTCTGTGGCGATGACTTGCTTGACGCCGCGCATCAGTAACAAGGCCGCAATCACACCCGTGCCGGTTCCAATGTCAAAAGCCAGTGCAGTGCAAGGCAAAGGCGCCTTGGCAATCAGATCAAGGTATTCACTTCGCACGGGAGAAAATACACCATAGCGCGGATGAATGAAGAAACCTTCCTCACTCAACACATTGACAGCGATGCCTTTGCGTTGCCACTCGTAGGCGCTGACAATGCCTAGCAACTCTCGCAAAGACAGCACCCGTGCTTGGCCGCTTGGCTCGCCCCATGCACTGCGCAATGCGTCGCGCATGTCGGGCGCACGACGCAAAGCAATGCGGTAGTCGCCCGCCACTTGCAACACCAGCATAGACAAAATTCGTGCACGCTGGGCTTGCGCCATACGGTGGGCATGAAAGGCTTGCGGCATACCCAAACTTGTCGACTTAGCCTTGGGCGCAACACTGACGCGACGCGTCAATGCTTGAAGCAATTGACGCGCTTGCTGAAAGTCCCCTTGCCACAACAGGGCTGTCCCCGCGCAAGCCAAGCGATACGCCGTGTCAGCGCTGCAGCTGTCATTGACCATTTCAAAACGCTTGGGCACTGAGGCACCGCTGGCCGAATGCCAGTGGTCTTTCAACACATTCACATCGGCTTCAAGCGTCAAGGTATGCACCGCCGCCAGGCGTATGAATTTCAAACACATCACCCGCTTGCATTTGCACTTGGTCAATGTGTCCCAGTATGAGCACTTCACCATTGGACCTGACGACCCGATTCACCCCTGGCAAACCCGCCGACCCGCCGGCCAATCCAAACGCGGGATAGATGCGACCGTTAGACAAAATACCTGCCGTCATAGGCTCTAAGAACGCAATGCGACGAATACCACCAGCGCCCCCTGCGAACTTGCCATGCCCGCCTGATCCTTCTCGCAAACTGTAGGAGAGCAAACGCACAGGAAAGCGAAACTCCAACACTTCGGGGTCTGTCAAACGAGAATTCGTCATATGGGTTTGCACCACATCGGTTCCCTTGAAACCACCCACCACCTCACCGCTGCTGTTGAACACGGGTCCAGCGCCACTTCCGCCTGAAATGGTTTCGTAGTATTGGTAGGTGGCATTTCCAAAGGTGAAATTGTTCATGGTGGGCTGACTGCCCGCCATCACGCCCAAGGCGCCATACAAGGCATTGGTGATGCAAGTGGAGGTCTCGACATTGCCGGCCACCACCGAAGCAGGCGGCAAGGGGTTCAGCATGGAGCCCTCTGGGATGATGACTTGAATAGGTTTTAGACACCCAGCATTCAAGGGAATGTCATCTTCCACCAAGGTACGAAACACATAGAGCACTGCTGCCATGCACACGGCGCGGGGCGCATTGAAATTATTGCTTTGTTGGGCTGAAGTGCCTGTGAAGTCGACGACCGCACTGCGGGTTTGTGCGTCAATGCTGACGCTGACCTTGATGCAAGCACCATTGTCTAGGGGGAAGTCAAAGCTGTGGCGGGTCACATCGCCAAAGCGTTTTGCCAAGCGGGTAATAGCGCGCCTGACAGATTCTTCTGCGTTGTCTTGCACATGCTGCATATAGGCTTGCACGGTGGGCAAACCGTAATGCGCCACCATGCGGCGCAACTCTTGCGCCCCTTTTTCATTCGCTGCAATTTGGGCTTTCAAGTCCGCGATGTTTTGCGCAGGGTTGCGACTCGGGTGCGCCCCACTTTGCAGCAAAGCCAACATGGGCGCTTCACGCAGCACACCTTTTTCCACCAGTTTGAAATTCTGAATTTGCACACCCTCTTCATCGATGGTGGTGGAAAACGGTGGCATAGAGCCTGGGGACACACCGCCAATGTCTGCATGGTGGCCGCGAGAGCCCACATAAAAATCGGGCTCAAGCGAATCGCCCAAATAAACCGGCGTGATGACGGTCACATCGGGTAAATGGGTTCCCCCATGGTAGGGGTCGTTCAGCACATACACATCGCCGGCTTGCATTCGACCTGTGTTATCTCGAATCACCGTTTTGATGCTCTCGCCCATCGAGCCCAAATGCACAGGCATGTGTGGGGCATTGGCAATCAACTCGCCCTGTTGATTGAAGATGGCGCATGAAAAATCGAGACGCTCTTTGATATTCACCGAATGCGCGGTGTTTTGCAGCTGCAAGCCCATTTGCTCGGCGATATTCATGAAGAGGTTGTTAAAAACCTCTAGCTGGATGGGGTCCACCGACGTGCCGGCCGCTTGCAAGGCTTTGCGTGGCGCGATGCGCAGCAACACCAAATGGTTCAACGCCGTCAACTTGGCTTGCCAGCCGGGTTCAATCACCGTGGTGGCATGGCGCTCGACCACCACCGCAGGACCCACCACGCTATCGCCAGCTTGCATGTCTTCGCGGCGAATCAAGGCTGCCTCTTGCCAAGCGCCATGCAAATACATGCGTGTCAGCGTGTGTGGCGGCATATCACGCAAAGGTGCCAGAGGGTGAACCTTTTCAGGCGTTTGCTCGCCGGCCAATATGACTTCTACCGACACCGCTTCAACCACCAAGGCTTTGTCTGGCATGACAAACGCAAAGCGGCGCAAATATGCGGCCTCAAACGCCGCCTTCACTTGCGCCAGGCTCCCCATGGCGACCACCAAAGGCGAATCACTGCCGGCATAGCGCAGATGCACCCTCTCGTAAGTTTGCAATTCACCGCCTTGCGATATTTGCGATCGCAATGCCGCTTCGGCTTGCAAGGACAACTTGGACAAGGTGGCTTGTAACTCAGGCCAGATGGACGCTTGCAACATCTGCTCGATGGCTTGCTCTTTGATCAGGCTCTGCGAAGCCAAACCCATGCCATAGGCCGACAACACACCCGCCATGGGGTGAATCAAAATCCTAGACATGCCCAGTGCATCGGCCACCGCACACGCATGCTGCCCCCCTGCGCCTCCAAAACATTGCAAGGTATAGCCCGTGACATCGTAACCACGAGCAACCGAAATTTTTTGTACGGCATGCGCCATTTGCTGAACAGCGATATGCACAAAGCCTTCGGCAACTTCTTCGGGCGTTTTGTTTGATAACTGTGCAAGATGCGCAAACCCCTGCTCCACCACTTGCGCGTCCAAGGGTTGGTCGCCACGCGGACCAAACACGGCGGGGAAATAGGCAGGCTGCAATTTACCCAGATGCAAATTCGCATCCGTGACCGTCAAGGGCCCGCCACGCCGGTAGCAAGCAGGCCCAGGGTCTGCACCCGCGCTTTGCGGCCCCACCCGAAAACGCGAGCCATCAAATTGCAAAAGTGACCCGCCACCTGCCGCCACCGTGTGGATGTGCAGCATGGGGGCTCGCAAGCGCACGCCCGCGACCTGGGTATCAAACTCTCGCTCGAGTTCTCCGGCGTAATGGCTGACGTCGGTGGAGGTGCCGCCCATGTCAAAGCCGATGACGTGGGACTTGCCTTGCAAGCTGTCGCCATGCGCAAAAGCAATGTCAGCGGTTTTGGCCATGCCGACGATGCCGCCAGCGGGTCCAGACAGAATCGCGTCCTTGCCTTGAAACGCTTGGGCGTCGACCAAGCCACCAGAAGACTGCATGAACAGCAACGGTACCCCAGGCAGTTGCTGCGCCAACTGGTCCACATAGCGACGCAATATCGGCGACAAATACGCGTCAACCACGGTGGTGTCACCGCGACTGACCATCTTCATGAGCGGGCTGGTTTGGTGCGAGGTACTGATTTGGGTAAAACCGAGGTCTTGGGCTAAAGCTGCAGCTTGTTGCTCGTGCTCGCTGTAACGGTAACCATGCAAAAAAACGATCGCAAGCGACCGCAAACCCTTGTCATAAGCCGCGGACAAGCCTAAGCGCAGCGCTGTTTGATCCAGCACTTGAACCACCTCACCATGTGCGCCCATGCGCTCATCCGCCTCGATCACTTCGCTGTAAAGCATTTCAGGCAAGACAATATGCCTGTCAAACAAGCGAGGGCGGTTTTGGTAGGCAATGCGAAGCACATCACGAAAGCCTCGCGTGGTGACCAGCAGCGTGGGCTCACCATTTCGCTCAAGCAAGGCATTGGTCGCCACGGTGGTGCCCATGCGCACACAAGCTATTCGCTCTGCAGGCACAGCTTCGTGGGCCTGTAATCCCAGCAACTCGCGTATTCCTTGCACCGCTGCATCAGCATACAACTGAGGGTTTTGGCTCAACAGCTTGTGGGTGTGTAACTTACCCAAAGGATCGCGGGCCACGATGTCTGTGAAGGTGCCGCCACGGTCAATCCAAAATTGCCAGCGCTGATCAGGTTGATTAACTTGCATATGGAAAATTAAACCACGCTTTGCCTAGATTGACTTTGGTCCGATCAACATAGATTGATAATGCTGCATCTGAATCAATAAAACACCTTATGAGTGCTGTCATCGCCATTTGTATTGGAGCCTGCGCTGGCGCTTTGGCTCGCTGGCAACTTGGGCTGTGGTTCAATGTGGGCGCAACGCTTCCTTGGGGCACGCTGTACGCCAATTTGATCGGCGGTTACCTCGTTGGCGTGTGCGTCGCGGTGTTTCAAGCTTTACCTGAGCTCGATCCTGCGTGGCGGTTGCTACTGATCACGGGGTTTTTGGGCGCACTCACTACCTTTTCCTCTTTCAGCGCTGAAGTTGTCAGCATGTTGATGCAGTCGCGTTTTGTGCTGGCCTTGATGACTGCGGGTTTGCATTTGCTAGGCTCTTTGCTATTGACGCTTGCCGGTATCAAGACGGTCGGTTTGCTGCTGCCTCGGTAAGCGCTCTGTCAGCCATATCCCACACATTTAACACCTCATGAATACAGCAGTTAGCACATTAGACAGACTGGCCTTGCTGGAGCAAGCTAGGCTTGCAGTGCTGTTCAATGGTGAGTCTGCTTCTCCCACACTGCCTGACTGGATTTCACACAGCTGGCGTCGCTGTCTCAGCAACGGTTTACACCCCGACTACAGCGTGGCTTTTGATGCAGTGTCTGCTCAGCAAATTACCCGCACACTCGATCTTCAGCGTGATTTCGTCCAAGCTGCACAACCTGAAATAGAGCGCCTGTGCCGCGCCATCGCAGGAACCTCTTTTTTTGCACTTCTGACAGACGCCAAGGGCGTGGTTTTGGATGTGGGTGGCAGCATAGACCGCCACGACAAAAGGGTAGAAGCCATTGCACGCGTGGGTGTGGATTTGTCCGAGCAATCGGTTGGCACCACCGCCATCAGCGCTGCGCTCACCGAACTCAGACCCGTATGGCTGCACCGAGGCGAACATTTTTTCCGAGATACCTCCGTCTATAGCTGCGCTGGCGCTCCCATTTGGGGTCCACAAGGCGACTGCATCGGCATGCTCGACCTCACTGGCATCAACACCACAGAACGTCCGGAACTGATGCACTTGGCTGCGCTATCGGCTCGCACCATCGGAAACGCCTTGTTGCTTCGACAAGAACATGACTTGTTGTTGCGCCTGAACTGGCCTGGGCGCTTGATGGGTGACGATAACGATGGCTTGGTCTTGCTCAGCAAAGAGGGCGAGGTTTTGGGTGCCAATATCTTGGCGCGTGAAATGTTGAACCTTTACCCACAGCCTGGCAACAGTTTGCATGCCAGCGACGTCTTTGCCTTGCCTTGGACGCTGCTGTTTGATGCGGCCTCAAAAGACCATTACTTGGATGTGCCTTTATGGAGCGGCCTGCACCTGCAAGCACGGGCTTTTGTAGAAGAAAATTGTGAACAAGCACCGCTGATCAGCGCCACAGGTCCTTTGCACCAACTGCAATCGGCCATGATTCGCAAAGCCATCGATTTATCGCGCGGGAATGTTTCACAAGCGGCCAAAGCCCTTGGTATCAGCAGGGCCACACTTTATCGCAAGCTCTCGCGGTCATCTTCTAAACATTGACCCGCCAGACCCTACAATCCCCCATCGATTTTCGGGAGGCAGCCATGGGCGCACTATTGGGTTTTTCAAACAGCATTGACCGTCTCAACACTTGGTTAAACAAATACGTCATTTGGTTGATTTTGATTGCAACGCTCGTCAGCGCCGTCAATGCCTTGGTGCGAAAAATCTTCAACACCAGCTCTAACGCGTTTTTGGAAATTCAGTGGTATTTTTTTGCCGCTTCTTTTTTACTCGCGTCTGCCTACACCTTGCTCAACAATGACCATGTGAAGATCGACGTGATTTATTCGAAGTTTTCACGCCGAACCCAAACCCAAATCGATATTTTTGGTTTTCTTGTGTTTTTGCTGCCCATGTGCACCGCCATTTTGTGGTTTGGTGTCCCTTTCTTTGTAAAGGGCTTTGTCAGCAATGAAATGTCCTCCAATGCAGGCGGCTTGATACGCTGGCCGGTCTACGCCATGCTGCCCTTGGGCTTTGGTTTGTTATGGCTGCAAGGTGTGTCTGAGTTGATCAAGCGCGTGGCATTTTTGCAAGGTCTGATCGAAGACCCCACCGTGAAAAAAGACGAGAAAAGCCCTGAAGAGCTGCTGGCAGAAGAGATCCGCAAGTTGGCCGCAGCCAAAGACCAATCACAAGCTTAAGACAAAGAGAAACGCCATGGAATTCTTTATTAACAACTTAGCGCCCATCATGTTCTTGGGCCTGATCGTTTTCTTGTTGCTGGGCTTTCCAGTTGCCTTCAGCTTGGGGGCTTGTGGCTTGTTCTTTGGCTTCATCGGTATAGAACTCGGTGTGCTGCCCGAACCCTTGCTGCAAGCCCTGCCTTTGCGCATTTTCGGCATCATGCAAAACGACACCTTGCTGGCCATTCCCTTCTTTACCTTGATGGGACTGATTCTTGAACGAAGCGGCATGGCCGAAGACTTGCTCGACACCATTGGTCAGTTGTTTGGCCCCATTCGTGGCGGTTTGGCTTTTGCTGTGATTTTTGTGGGTACCTTGCTGGCGGCCACCACCGGCGTGGTGGCGGCATCGGTGATCTCCATGGGCCTCATTTCCCTGCCCATCATGCTGCGCTATGGCTATGACCGTCGCTTGGCTTCGGGCGTCATCGCCGCCTCGGGCACCTTGGCGCAAATCATCCCTCCCTCCTTGGTGCTCATCATCTTGGCTGACCAATTGGGACGCAGCGTGGGCGAGATGTACAAAGGCGCTTTCATCCCTGGCTTCATGCTGGCGGCCATGTATGTAGGCTATGTGATCTTGATCGCCATCTTCAAACCCACCTGGGTGCCGGCACTTCCTATAGAAGCCAGAACCATACGTGAAGACGACGGCAAATCAGGTTTGTTGTCCTTGCTGTTTCTCACCATCGTCAGCTCAGGATCTGCCATCGCGCTGGGGCAAAACTACGGCGCAGTGGTCTCTTACTTCAAAGGTGTGGCAGGGGTGAATCCGCCCACCGATGAAACCATCGTGGTGTCTTTGTGCGCAGGTGTTTTGCTGGCCTTTGTGTTGGCTGTGGTGAACAAAAACCTGCGCTTGGGCCTGCTCTCGCGCATGGCAGAGCGTGTCACGTTTGTGTTGATCCCCCCCTTGTTTTTGATCTTCTTGGTGCTGGGCACCATCTTTTTAGGTATTGCTACACCCACCGAAGGCGGTGCCATGGGTGCATTGGGCGCCATCATCATGGCGGTGTCGCGTGGCCGATTGAGCTGGTTGTTGCTGCGTCAGGCCATGACTTCAACCACCAAGCTCGCCAGCTTTGTGGTGTTCATCTTGATTGGTTCGACCTGCTTTAGCTTGGTGTTCCAAGGTGTAGATGGTCACAAATGGGTGGAGCATCTGCTGGGCGATTTGCCTGGCGGTCAGCTCGGCTTCTTGATTGTTGTCAATATTTTGATCTTTGTACTGGCCTTCTTCCTCGACTTTTTCGAGCTGGCTTTCATCGTCGTGCCCTTGCTGGGCCCGGTCGCTGATAAGCTGGGCATCGATTTGATTTGGTTTGGTGTGTTACTGGCCGTGAATATGCAAACCTCTTTCATGCACCCGCCGTTTGGTTTTGCCCTGTTCTACCTGCGCAGCGTGGCGCCCTTGAAGGCCTACTTTGACAAGCCCACGCAAAAAACCATTGAGCCCGTCACCACCGGACAAATCTACTGGGGCGCTGTGCCTTTTGTGATTATTCAAATCATCATGGTGGGACTCATCATCGCCTTCCCAGGCATTGTCTCCAGCGGCTTAGACAAAGAAGAAACCTTGAATATGGAGCAGGTGCAAAACGAGATGATGAACGCCACGCAGGCTGATGCCGATGCCTCTGCCAACCACACGGCACCGACTGAAGGGAGCGCAGCACCCGCTGATGACCCCATGAAGATGATGCAAGACGCCTTAGAAAAAGACGCTACCAAAAAGCCTTGAGCGTCATCTAAGTCCTAAGCCATGAAAAAAGCCCCTTGCGGGGCTTTTGTTATACCTTGCCTAAGTAGTCTCGTTTACCTATCTCGATGCCGTTGTGCCTGAGCATGGCATACACCGTGGTGACATGGAAATAAACATTGGGCATGGCGTGATTGAGTAAAAACTGCATGCCTTTGTAGCGGGTTTCCACATCGCCTCGCTTGGTGACAATGTCTTTGTCTTCGCTGCCGTCGATTTGTGCAGCACTAAAGCCATTGACAAACGCAATGGTTTTGGCGATACGCTGCTTCAGATCAGCAAAGCTCACTTCATTGTCTTCATAAGCCGGTATCTCCACACCTGCCAACCTTGCCACCACGCCTTTGGCGGTATCGCAGGCAATTTGCACCTGCCGTGTCAGAGGAAGCATATCGGGGTAAAGACGAAACTGCGTTAAAGCAGTTTCATTCCATTTCTTGCTTTCTATATGCACCAAGGCCTTGTCCAGCAGGTGGTCTAAGTTCGTCAACATATTGACGATGCGTGGCACGCTGGCCTGGTACATAGAGAGGGACATGGAATCCTTTTAGAGTTTGACGCTTTGCATGTAACGATCGAAGGTGGCTTCAGAAAAACGGAACCACAGGTTTTGGTCACGTCGGAAAGAAGCGTAGTCTTCGTAGACTTTTTTCCAGTTGGGGTTTTTGGCACTCAGTTCGTCGTACAAAGCCATGGCTTCTTTGAAACCCGCGTCCATCACGTCTTTGGGAAAGGGCAGAACCTTGGTTTTGCTGGCCACCAATTGCTTGAGAGCGATGGGGTTGCGGGCATCGTACTTGGCTTGGCATTCGATGTGCGCATAAGCTGCCGCACACTCAATAATGGCTTTGTTCTCAGCAGACAAACTGTTGTAGGCCTTGTCATTGATGAAAACATCCAGCTGGGAACACCCCTCCCACCAACCGGGGTAGTAGTAAAACGGCGCCACCTTGTTGAAGCCCAATTTTTGGTCGTCATAGGGGCCGATCCACTCGGCGGCATCGATGGTGCCTTTTTCCAAGGCTTGGTAAATCTCGCCACCAGGAATGTTTTGTGGCACGCCGCCCAAGCGCTCAACGACTTTGCCCGCAAAGCCGCCCACACGGAATTTCAAGCCCTTGATGTCGGCCAAGGACTTGACTTCCTTGCGGTACCAGCCCCCCATTTGCGCACCAGAATTGCCGGCGGGGAAATTGATGATGTTGTACTGCTTGTAAAACTCACGCATGAGCTTCAAGCCATTGCCTTGGAACATCCACGCCGTCATTTGGCGGCTGTTCAAGCCAAAAGGAATGGTACAGCCCAGCGCAAAAGTTTCGTCTTTGCCAAAGAAGTAGTAAGGAGCGGTGTGCGCCACTTCTACTGTGCCATTTTGTACACCATCCACCACACCAAACGGAGGCATCAGCTCGCCCGCTGCGTGGGAAGAAATCACAAACTTGCCGCCGCTCAGTTCGCCAACCTTTTTCACAAAGGTTTCGGCGGCACCGTAAATGGTGTCAAGCGACTTGGGAAAGCTTGAAGCCAAGCGCCAACGAATAGCGGCTTGGGCATGCACAGCGGGTGCAGTGCCAGCGGCCAGCACGCCCAAAATACCCGCGTTTTTAAGAGCAGAACGACGATCCATACGTAAGTCTCCAAAGAGTGAATAGTTTGCGCGGCGAGTGTATCAGCCCACCAGTTTCAAACTGGGATTAACCGTAGCATCTGTGGGCTTGAGATATTGTGCAAAACGTTGCTTGACAGAAGCTTCAATGCCTTGCGAATCAAGGCCTAGGCTGGAGAGAATTTTTTGCGGGTCGCCATGCTCGGTGAACACATCGGGTACCCCTATGCGCCATACGGGAATGGAGATGCCCGCATCTTGCAAAGCCTCAAGGACTGCGGACCCAGCGCCACCCATCAGCGCACCCTCTTCCACGGTCACCAAGGCTTGGTGACTGGCGGCCAGTTGAAGCAATAAAGCTGTGTCCAAAGGCTTGGCCCAACGCATATTGGCCACGCTGGCGTTCAGGTTCTCAGCAGCTTGCAAAGCGGGGTACAGCATGGTGCCAAACGCCAATATCGCCACGCCCTTGCCTTGGCGGCGCATTTCACCTTTGCCAAACGGCAGGGTTGGCAAACCAGCACTCATCGGTGTGCCCACACCCGCGCCGCGTGGGTAGCGTACCGCCACGGTGTGGTCTTGCGCATGCGCGGTGCTGAGCAACAGGCGGCATTCGTTTTCGTCAGCAGGACAGGCGATGCTGACCTGCGGTATGCAACGCAGAAAAGGAATGTCGTACACACCGGCATGGGTGGGGCCGTCGGCGCCCACAATGCCCGCACGGTCCAACGCCAGCACCATGGGCAGCTTTTGCAAAGCCACGTCATGAATAAGTTGGTCGTACGCACGCTGCAAAAAAGTGGAGTAAATGGCGACAACGGGTTTCAAGCCTTCGCAAGCCAAACCTGCAGCAAAAGTGAGTGCGTGTTGTTCGGCAATGCCCACATCGTGGTAACGGTCAGGAAAGCGGTGGTGGAACTCCACCATGCCCGAACCCTCTCGCATGGCAGGGGTGATGGCCACCAATTTGGGGTCTACTGCCGCCATGTCACACAACCACGTGCCAAATACTTGGCTGAAGGTTTGTT
>CALPPP020000006.1 GCA_943325485.2 Rickettsia typhi | reverse complement strand
GCGGGCATTCGCCCTCGCCCTGGGCTGACTTGGTACAACGCCTCCAAGGGCGCCGTCAACTTAATGTCCAAGTCTATGGCGGTTGAACTCGGACCAGAAAAAATCCGCGTCAATGCCATTTGCCCGGTCATGGGCGTGACGGGTTTGTTTGAAGATTTCATGGGCTTGCCCGATACCCCTGAAAACCGCGCCAAATTCATGTCCACCATTCCACTGGGTCGCTTTGCCCTTGCAAGCGATGTTGCCGCTGCAGCCGTGTTTTTGGCCAGCGATGCAGCAGAGTTTTTCACTGGCGTGGAATTTCCAGTTGACGGTGGTCGCACCATCTGATGGCATCTTGAAACTACCATGAATACTGCTGCCGTCAAACCGTTAGACCATGTCACCGTGGTGTCGCTGGAACACGCCATTGCAGCGCCTTTTTGCACCCGCCAATTGGCTGATTTAGGTGCCAGGGTCATCAAGGTTGAGCGCCCCGAGGTGGGCGACTTTGCCCGCAATTACGACCAACGCGCTCGGGGAGAGTCATCGCATTTTGTATGGGTTAACCGCTCCAAAGAAAGTTTGGCTCTGGACTTAAAGAACCCCGAGCACTTGCAGGTACTCAAGCAATTGATCGCCAAAGCCGATGTGCTTGTGCAAAATTTGGCGCCAGGCGCCACAGCCCGCATGGGTTTGGACGCCAGCAGTTTGCGAGCAGCGCATCCACGTTTGATCGTTTGCGATATTTCTGGCTACGGCAACGAAGGACCGTACCGGGATAAGAAAGCCTACGACTTGCTGATTCAAAGTGAGTCTGGTTATCTGTCGGTCACGGGTACAGCTGAGACGCCGAGCAAAAGCGGCAACTCGATCGCTGATATTGCCGCTGGCATGTACGCTTACACCAATATCTTGAGTGCCCTTATTCAACGCGACAAAACAGGTGAAGGGGCGCACATCGATATATCCATGCTGGAGTCCTTGGCAGAATGGATGGGATTCCCCATGTACTACGCCACCGATAACGCACCACCACCACCACGCACGGGCGCATCCCACGCCACCATCTATCCCTATGGGCCTTTTCTAGCGGGCGATGGTGTCAGCGTTATGCTGGGTTTGCAAAATGAAAGAGAGTGGCTTTGGTTCTGCGAAACAGTCTTGTGCATGCCAGAGTTAGCAACGGATTCACGCTTTAATAACAACAGCTTGCGCAATCAAAACCGAACTGATCTCGAGAGCATCATCTTGTCGGTCTTTGCCACCCTCACTGCGTCTGAAGTGATTCAGCGTTTGGATGATGCGGCGATTGCCAACGCCCGAATGAACAATATGGCAGATTTATGGGCGCATCCACAACTGCAAGCCAGAAAACGTTGGACCCAGGTAGATTCGCCCGCAGGACCGCTGCCCGCTTTGCTCCCACCCGGATTGCAAAGTGGATTTGAATACACCATGGGACCGATCCCCAGTGTGGGACAACACAATGCCACCATTCTTGAAGAGTTGGGCATGACTCTTTCATTCAAGTAGCAGGCGTTTGATTTTTAAATATTTATGACACCACTCCAAAGGGGCATCAGGCTTGCATCACTTATGTTTTGTAAATCGCTGACATTCTGCTTGCTGAGTTTTTTAAGCATTGGTGTATCCGCACAGGAGCCTCTGGTACCCGAGAATAAAAATGAACGCATTGCCCTTTTCCGTGAATCTGTCGACAAAATTCTGAATCAACTTGACAAAAAACAAGGGCCAGGTGTGGCTGTTTGGGTCGAGGTTGATGGCGAAGTGGTTTACAGCAAGTGGGCAGGTCTTGCACAAAGGGAGATGCGAATCCCCATTGATGGCAATACCACCTTTGAACTTGCTTCTGCATCCAAGCCATTGACCGCTGCACTTGTGTTGCAACTGGCAGAAAGCGGTCTTCTCCAACTTGATGATGCAGCCATAAAGTGGTTGCCTCAGTTACCGTCTGTATGGGGAGCCATCACGATTCGAAACTTATTGAATCAAACCGCAGGCATTCCAGACTATATGAGTCAAATCAATTCAACCAAACTGCTGGGATTAGATGGATTGACCAACAAGCAGTTATTACAACGTTGGGAAACGGGTAGCCGTTTGAACTTTAACCCTGGGACACAAGTTGAATACAGCAACAGCAACTATGTTTTATTGGCTGAGATAGCTTCATCTGCCTGCGGTACTGGCTTTGGACAGTGTTTGCGACAACGCATATTTGAGCCTTTGGGCATGAACAGCACACGGGTTGAATCTGAGGAATCAAGCCAAGGTGAAGTTTTGGCGCTCAATTACGCACTAAGCAAAAAAACCAAAGGGATTCTTCTGAAAACCGAAGGGCCTACAGGGATTTACAGTTCGCTCAACGATATTGCGTTATGGCTTCAAGCCTACCAAGCAGGAAAGATTGTGAGCAAAGCGGGGACCACCTTGATGACCACACCCGTTTTATTAAGCCCTGTGTTTGATAGCGGTGAGCGCTATGGCATGGGTTGGGTTCTTCCCCCAGAGGACAATAAAATTGTCAGCTACACACATGCTGGACAAAAAGACGGCTACCGAACACTCATCAGCGCAAACACCACAAATCAAGTGAATTACATCATCCTCAGCAACGGAGGCGACTTTGTTCAACCGATTAGCACAGAAATTAAGTATTGGATACAAGAAATTTTTGAAGCACAGCCCTAAAGTAAGACATTCACAGATTTAAGTATTGGCCTACTTTAATCTTCCACTTCGTTTCCACGATCAAAATCTTTAAGCAAGGCATAGCGTTGGTTTCTTTGTTCTTGAACCATCCGAATCACGCGTTTCATTGGAACACCCACCAAAGCAAGCGCATGAGTGGCTAACATCAAAGAGCCTTCAATCGTTTCAGGCACTACCTCTGCAGCACCCGCTGCTTGCAGCTTCTCCAAGTCCAAATCGTCTTGTGTTCTCACAATGACCGGGATGTGTGGAGCATGCTCTTGGGTAAGCGCAAGCACACGCATTGCAGATGCATTTTCTAAATATGTCACAACCACTGCACTGGCTCGCACCAACCCCACTGCCATGAGCGACTGCAAGCGTGCTGCATCGCCATAGACAACCTTTTCTCCATGCGATTGTGCTCGACTGATTCGGTCTGGATCCAAATCTAAGGCCATATAGGGAACGTTTTGCTTCTGTAATAGCTTGGCTAAGTTTTGGCCACACCGCCCATAACCACAAATGATGATGTGCTTTTCGATGTCCATGCTTTTCTGCGCAATTTGGGTCATTCCTAAAGATTGCTGCAACCAATCGCTAGAAGACCATTTCATCACCCAATCGTTGGCGTTCATGATGATGAAGGGTGTCGCCAACATGGAAAGCACCATACTGGCCAGCACAGGGTTAAGCCAATCTGCAGGAATCAATTGATTTTGGTTGCCCAGAGTGAGCAACACAAAACCGAACTCGCCTGCTTGCGCCAAATACAAACCAGTACGTAAAGAAATACCTTCGCTGGCACCGCTCAATCGAGTGACAACTGCTATGAGTACAAATTTAAATACAACGGGCACTGTGAACAATAACAATACGAATGCCCATCGATCCCAAATAATGCGCCAGTCAAGCATCATTCCAATGGTGATGAAGAACAGTCCAAGCAAGATATCGTGAAAGGGCTTGATGTCCAGCTCAACCCGGTGCTTGAATTCAGTTTCGGAAATCAACATGCCGGCGACAAAAGCGCCCAATGCCAAGCTAAGTCCGGCAAGCTCAGTCAACCAAGCCAAGCCCAAGGTGATCAACAAGACGTTCATCACAAAAAGCTCTTCGCTCTGGCGGCGAGCCACCAATAGCAACCACCAACGCATCACCCTCTGGCCACCCGTTAACAACAAGGTAATCAATGCTGCGGCCTTGAGTGCTGCCAGCAACAAAGCAGGGATCAATTGCTCTGGAGGCGCATTCAGGGCAGGAATAAGAACCAACAATGGCACGACAGCTAAATCTTGGAAGAGCAAGACTCCAACCACTCTCTTGCCATGCTCGGTAGCCAATTCCAATCTGTCAGATATGAGCTTAATCACAATAGCAGTGCTGCTCATGGCCAAGGCACCCGACAACGCCAGTGCCGTCTGCCAACTCATTTGCCACAAAGTAGGCGCCACGCTATTTAAGAGCAAAGAACCTATTGTTAAAAACGCAATGGTCATTACCACCTGGAGTACACCCAACCCAAACACATGCTTTTTCATGGACTTCAGCTTGGGCAAATTGAATTCCAGTCCAATGACAAACATCAGAAAGACCACCCCAAACTCGGCCAGATGGCGGATGCTTTCAGAGTTTTGCGCCAAGGCAAGCGCATTTGGCCCAATCAGTACGCCGACCAGCAAATAGCCCAGCATGGGCGGTAGCTTCAGAAGACGACAGCCCACAACACCCAACACGGCGGCCAATAGATATAAAAGCATCAATTCCAAGGATGTCATAAAGACATCCTACCAAGTTCTAAATGGAATCAGCCAATTTGCACTATCTTGTAGGGTAGATAGGCCAAGTTAAAAACTATTTAGGAGAATAGTGGTGGGTCGTAGTGGGATCGAACCACTGGCTTCCACCGTGTGAAGGTGGCACTCTACCGCTGAGTTAACGACCCAAAACTTAATTTTACACTGCAATAGTCCGCCACAAGGTTTTCCCACTGCTGGCCTTGTCAATATCATCAAGAAGCTGCTCATGCGCCAGCATTTCCTCGGCTTCTGGCATGACGATGGAAAGAGGAAAGACTGATAAGTCAATTTTGATGTTGTTTCCAGCAGCATCTTGCGACTGGTTATCTCCCATGACCAAAGCATTCTGACCACGCGTCAAAAAAATATAAACATCAGCCAGCAATTCAGCATCAAGCAAAGCGCCATGAAGTGTGCGGGCAGAATTATTGACACCCAATCGGTCGCACAGTGCATCTAAAGAATTCCGCTTGCCAGGATAGATTTCCTTGGCCATGGCCAAGGTATCCAGAATTTTTACAACATGTTTTTTCAAAGGCAAAGCGCCACAAGACGACAGCTCTTTGTCAATAAACCCCACATCGAAAGAAGCGTTGTGAATGATTAATTCAGCATCGCGGATGAACTCAAGAAACTCCTGAGAAATCTCAAAAAATTTAGGTTTGTCTAAAAGAAATTCATTGCTGATCCCGTGAACTTTGAGCGCATCTTCGTGGCTTTCACGCTCAGGGTTCAAGTAGTAGTGAAAGGTTCGACCCGTCAATTTTCGGTTGAGTAACTCTACACAACCTATCTCGATGATCCTATCGCCGGCATCGGCAGAAAGTCCCGTTGTTTCTGTATCTAAAACAATTTGACGCATGAGCGATCAGTGATTTTCTTTGGCGTGATTGATGGTGTAGCGCGGTATTTCAATGACCAAGCTTTGATTACCTAATAATGCTTGGCAAGCCAAGCGTGAGTTAGGCTCTAAACCCCAAGCGCGGTCCAATAGATCGTCCTCTTCCTCACTTGCAGCATTAAGACTTGCCAAACCTTCCTTGACGATCACATGGCAGGTGGTACAGGCACAGCTCATGTCACATGCGTGTTCAATAGAAATGCCATTGTCTAGCAAGGCTTCGCAAATAGAAGTTCCACTGATGGCTTGAATTTCTCGGCCTTCTGGGCAGTATTCTGCGTGTGGGAGTATTCGAATGATGGTCATTACAGCGATTCTATGGTTTTGCCAGATAAAGCCTGACGAATACTTTCATTCATTCGCAATGCTGCAAAAGCCTCGGTGCCTTTTGCCAGTGCTTCTGTCGCATTTTCAATAGCGATGGCATCATCCAAACTTTTGGCTTCTATGGCCAATGTCATCAAGTGTTTGATGCTTTCTAGCTCTGCAGTTGTCAACAAATGGGCATCTTTGTTCAAGGCAGCATTTGTGGCCAAGCACATGCGATCCACTTCAAGACGAGACTCTGCCAATGACCTTGCCTGTTTATCAATCTCAGCCGTGTGAAAGCTGTCTTGCAGCATGGAGGTGATTTGTTCATCCGATAAGCCATAACTTGGCTTGACCTCAATTTGCGATTCAACACCACTGTTCATTTCTTTTGCTGCGACAGATAGGAGACCATCTGCATCCACAGTAAAAGTGACTCTGATTCGTGCAGCACCTGCGGCCATGGGTGGAATGCCACGCAATTCAAAATGTGCAAGACTGCGGCAATCTTTGACCAAGTCACGTTCACCTTGAACAATATGCAGAGCTAACGCGGTTTGTCCATCTTGGTAAGTGGTGAAGTCCTGTGCCATGGCAGTAGGAATGGTTTGATTTCTTGGGACGATTCGTTCCACAAGTCCGCCCATGGTTTCAATACCCAGAGAAAGCGGTATCACATCAAGCAAGAGCATATTGCCATCTGTGTTGTTTCCCACCAGTTGATTGGCTTGAAGTGCAGCGCCAAGAGCAACCACTTCGTCTGGATTTAAATTGTTCAGCGGCTCGCAATGCAACAACTCCCCAACTGCTTTTTGAACCATGGGCATACGGGTTGAGCCACCCACCATCACCACACCTTGAATATCTGAAATCTCGATATGGGCATCACGCAGCGCTTTTTTCACTGCGTTCAAGGTACGCTGTGTCAGCGACTGGGTTTCAGCTTCAAACACTTCACGGCTTACTTGCAAACGCAGGTCCCCATCCAACAGCAAGGCGCTGAATTCCACACTAAGGTTTAAAGACAAAGCTTCCTTGCACCGCCTGGCAGCTACCAGCACAGCGCTTTTATCACTATCGGTCGCTACGCTTTTTCCAGTAACACCAAGAACGTACTTTGCCAAGGCGCGATCGTAGTCATCGCCACCCAAAGCAGAATCGCCGCCAGTGGAGAGCACTTCAAACACGCCCTTGCTCAAACGAAGAATAGAAATATCAAAAGTTCCGCCGCCAAGGTCATAAACCGCATAAATACCCTCACTGGCGTTATCAAGGCCATAGGCCAAGGCAGCTGCAGTGGGCTCATTGATCAAGCGCAAGACATTGAGTCCAGCAAGCTTTGCGGCATCTTTGGTTGCCTGACGCTGCGCATCATCAAAATAAGCTGGGACCGTAATCACTGCGCCGTGAATATCATCAGCGAAAGTATCTTCCGCTCGTTGTCTCAGGGTGGCCAAAATCTCTGCGCTGACCTCTACCGGGGACTTGACACCATCCGCAGTCTGGATACTCAACATACCAGGTGTGTCCAAAAACTGGTAAGGCAATTCTTCAGCGTTGGCAATGTCCTTCAGCGCTCTGCCCATGAACCTTTTGACGGAAACAATGGTATTGGTCGGGTCTGATGACTGACTCGACAACGCTTGATACCCAATTTCTCTTCGACCTTGTGACAGATACCTGACGGCAGAAGGCAATATGACGCGCGCATCATGGTCTGGCAAACACTCGGCCATACCGCTTCGAACACTGGCCACTAAAGAATGGGTCGTGCCAAGGTCAATGCCAATACCGATACGGCGCGCATGTGGGTCCGGTGCTTGTCCTGGTTCGGAGATTTGAAGCAAAGCCATTTCTTGGATCGTCCCTTACGCGTTTTCTAATTGATCTCGCCGCTTGTCAATATCGACTTCAAAACGCTCCATGAACATCAAAGTCCGAACCTCACTTGCGGCATTGATCCAGTTTTTTTCAACATCCAAAAATGTCTCGCATCTTGCAAAGGCTAACTCCTTTGCCGCCAAGACTTCTTGTTGAAGTTTTCCAATTTCAAGAAACGAATCAGCTTCTTCCAGTTGCTCTCGCCATTGCATTTGCTGGATAAGAAAGTCAGATGGCATACGTGTATTTTCTTCAGCCTTGATTGATGCCCCATTTAGCTCACAAAGGTAAGCAGCTCGTTTAAGAGGGAGTTTGAGTCGCTGGTAGGCCTCATTGATACGCACCGAATACTGCATTGCAATTCGTTGGGATGCGGTATCTTGCATAGAGAAATTATCTGGATGTGCCATGCGCTGAAGATTTTTCCAGCGCTCATCAAGCAATTGACGATTTAAATTAAATGTCAGGGGTAAATTAAAAATATCAAAATCATTCGAAGACAGCAAAGATTGCTGAAGCCCCTGGCCAGAGTTCATTGTCAAACCCTGAACGATTCACCACAACCACATCGGTCACGTTCGTTAGGGTTGTTAAATTTAAAGCCTTCGTTTAAACCTTCACGAACAAAATCTAGCTCTGTGCCATCAAGGTACGCTAGGCTTTTGGGGTCAATCAAAATCTTCAAACCATGGGCTTCAAAAACAACATCCTCACCGCTTAAATCATCAACGTATTCAAGCTTATAGGCCAAGCCAGAACATCCCGTGGTCTTCACACCAAGACGAACGCCTACGCCCTTACCTCTCTTGGTGAGGTATCGATTTACATGCCGCGCAGCGGCCTCGGTCATGGAAACTGACATATCAGTGCGTGTTTTTCTTTTTGTAGTCTTCAACAGCTGCCTTTATGGCATCTTCAGCCAAAATGGAGCAATGAATTTTGACAGGTGGTAAGGCTAACTCTTGTGCAATTTCACTGTTCTTTAAAGCGGCGGCTTGGTCCAATGTTTTACCTTTGACCCACTCTGTGACCAATGAAGATGAGGCAATAGCTGAGCCGCATCCATAGGTTTTGAAACGCGCATCTTCGATCACGCCGGTCAGAGGGTTTACTTTGATTTGAAGCTTCATGACGTCGCCACAGGCAGGCGCACCCACCATCCCAGTTCCTACCGAGTCATCACCCTTGTCAAATGAACCCACGTTGCGTGGATTTTCATAATGGTCAATGACCTTTTCGCTGTACGCCATGTCTGTCTCCGTCAAAAATAATCAGTGGGCTGCCCATTGGATGGTGCTGAGATCCACACCATCCTTGTACATTTCCCACAAAGGACTTAAATCGCGCAATTTGCCTACATTGGCGCGAATCGTTGTAATCGCGTAATCAATTTCTTCTTCAGTTGAGTAGCGCCCTACCGTCATTCGCAAACTGCTGTGTGCCAATTCATCGCTGCGGCCTAAAGCTCTTAATACATAGCTAGGCTCAAGACTCGCCGAGGTACAAGCTGAACCAGAAGACACCGCCAAACCTTTGATGCCCATGATGAGAGATTCACCCTCAACATAGTTAAAGCTGATATTCAGGTTATGCGGCACGCGTTGGGTCAAATGGCCATTGACAAACACCTGCTCAATGTCTTTCAAGCCATTCAGCAATCGTTGCTGCAAATGACGCGCTTTGGCAATGTCTTGCGCCATCTCAAGCTTGGCAATCCGAAAGGCTTCGCCCATGCCCACACATTGGTGTGTGGGTAAAGTGCCACTGCGCATGCCTCTTTCATGTCCACCACCATGCATTTGCGCCTCTAGGCGAACGCGGGGTTTGCGACGCACATACAGCGCACCAATGCCTTTGGGGCCATAGGTTTTATGAGAGGCAAGACTCATCAAATCAACAGGCAATTTTTCTAAATCAATTTCAACTTTTCCTGTTGATTGGGCTGCATCCACATGAAAAATAATGCCTTTTTCACGACACATATTGCCAATCGCAGTGATGTCTTGGATGACGCCAATTTCATTGTTGACATGCATCACACTTGCCAAAATGGTGTCTGGGCGTATCGCATCTTTGAACAGATTGAGGTCGACCAAGCCATCTTCTTGCACATCCAAGTAAGTGACTTCAAAACCTTGCCGCTCAAGCTCGCGCATGGTGTCAAGAACCGCTTTGTGCTCGGTTTTGACAGTGATTAAATGGCGGCCTTTGGTCTTGTAAAAATGGGCGGCCCCTTTGATGGCCAGGTTGTTTGACTCGGTCGCACCCGATGTCCAAACAATTTCACGAGGATCTGCACCAATCAACGCAGCCACATCAGCGCGGGCTTTTTCAACCGCTTCCTCAGCCTCCCAACCCCAAGCATGACTGCGCGATGCAGGGTTGCCGTAATGCTCGCGCAACCAAGGAATCATGGCTTCAACCACCCGCTCGTCACACGGATTGGTGGCGGAATAGTCGAGGTAAATCGGAAAATGAGGCGTCATATCCATGGGAAATCAACCTTTAGCGAACACATTGCCCAAGGCAAAAACAGAATTGGGCGCGTTCACACGAATAGGTTTGACGACCGGTGCAGCAGAAATCGCACGCCTGGTCATGGGTTTTTCCTCAACTTGCAGGCCCTTGGCGAGTTGATCATCGACCAATTTTTGCAAGTTGACAGAATTGAGAAAATCAATCATTCGCTGGTTCAACGATGACCACAGTTCATGCGTCATGCACTTGCCAGATTCGCCTAGACAGTTTTCTTTACCGGCGCAATGGGTGGCATCGATGGGTTCATCTACAGACAAAATAATGTCTGCAACGGAAATTTCAGTAGCTTTGCGGCCCAAGGTGTAACCTCCGCCAGGCCCGCGGGTTGACTCGACAAGCTGGTGACGACGCAATTTTCCGAACAGCTGCTCTAGGTAAGACAAAGAGATCTGTTGACGCTGGCTGATGGCAGCCAAGGTGACTGGCCCATTGTTTTGGCGCAAGGCCAAGTCAATCATGGCGGTGACTGCAAAACGTCCTTTGGTGGTTAAGCGCATATAAAACTCCTAGGTAGGCTTTCTCGACTGGTTTAGTCAAGTATAGCATAAGACCAAATAAAACAGTCGGGTACTTGGCGCTTAAAGGTTATCCCGAGGGGCAGCTCCAAAAGTCAGGGCTCTTAGGCGATTTAACTGATCTCTGGAAGCAGCGGCCGCTTCGAATTCGAGGTTTCGGGCAAATTCCAACATTTGTTTTTCGAGGCGTTTGATTTCTTTGGCCACGTCTCTTTCGCTCAAATCTTCGATCCTGGCTTGCTCCAGCTCGAGGCGCATGGACGCTTTGTCTGACTTTTCGCTGTAGACACCGTCAATCAAATCTCGAATGCCTTTGACGACGCCGCGAGGGGTGATGCCATTGGCCAAATTGAAAGCCACTTGCTTGGTACGACGACGCTCAGTCTCGCCTATGGCCTTTTTCATGGAATCGGTCATTTTGTCGGCATACAAAATAGCTCGTCCCTCAAGGTTTCGGGCTGCGCGTCCAATGGTCTGAATCAAGCTGCGCTCTGAACGCAGAAAACCTTCTTTGTCGGCGTCCAGTATGGCCACCAAGGAAACCTCGGGCAAGTCCAAGCCTTCTCTTAGCAAGTTAATGCCCACCAGAACATCAAAGGCGCCAAGCCTGAGGTCTCGCAAAATTTCCACCCTCTCCACAGTGTCAATATCGCTATGCAAATAGCGGACCTTGACGCCGTTGTCGCTGAGGTAGTCGGTCAACTGCTCGGCCATGCGCTTTGTCAGGGTGGTGATCAATACCCGCTCATGCTTGACAACCCGAATACGAATTTCCTGCAATACATCATCTACCTGGCTACTGGCTGGTCGCACCTCAACCTCAGGGTCCACCAGTCCTGTGGGTCGAACAACTTGCTCAACGATTTGGCCTGAATGTGTTTTTTCGTAATCGGAAGGCGTTGCCGATACAAAAACAAGTTGCCGCATTCGGTGCTCAAACTCCTGCAGTTTTAAGGGCCGGTTGTCCAGCGCACTTGGTAAGCGAAAGCCATATTCCACCAAAGTGGTTTTTCGAGCTTTGTCACCGTTGTACATGCCCGAAAACTGCCCCATCAACACATGGCTCTCATCAAAGAACATCAAGGCGTCTTTGGGTAAATAATCCGTCAAAGTACTGGGCGGCTCGCCTGGGGCAACGCCTGACAAATGTCGGGTGTAGTTTTCAATACCCTTGCAATGCCCCACCTCACTGAGCATTTCCAAATCAAAACGGGTGCGTTGCTCAAGCCTCTGCGCTTCCACCAATTTACCCATGCCCACCAATTCTTTGAGCCTTTGGTCAAGCTCCAATTTGATGGTCTCAACCGCAGCCAATACTTTGTCTCGCGGTGTGACGTAATGGCTAGAGGGGTAAACCGTAAACCGGGGAATTTTTTGACGCACCCGACCGGTGAGTGGATCCAGCAGTTGAAGACTTTCAATCTCGTCATCAAACAATTCGATGCGAATGGCCAACTCACTGTGCTCGGCAGGGAAAATATCGATGATGTCGCCTCGAACGCGAAATCTTCCACGTGCAAAGTCCATGTCATTTCGTTCATATTGCATACGCACCAACTGCGCAATGATGTCTCGTTGTCCGGGCTTATCCCCGGCTCTTAAAGTCATCACCATCCTGTGGTAACTCTCAGGCTCTCCAATGCCGTAGATGGCAGACACCGTGGCCACAATGATGACGTCTCTGCGTTCGAGCAGGCTTTTGGTGCAAGACAGCCGCATCTGCTCAATGTGCTCGTTGATGGCGCTGTCTTTTTCAATGAACAAATCTCTTTGAGGCACATAAGCCTCGGGTTGGTAGTAGTCGTAATAACTGACGAAATACTCCACTGCGTTTTTAGGGAAAAACTCTCTGAATTCGCTGTAGAGCTGAGCCGCCAATGTCTTATTGGGTGCATAAATGATTGCTGGACGCCCCATTTGAGCGATCACATTTGCCATGGTGAAAGTTTTTCCTGACCCCGTCACACCTAACAAGGTTTGGAACATTTCACCGTCCTGAATACCTTCAACCAATTTTTCAATGGCTTGGGGTTGGTCCCCAGCAGGCGGGTAGGGTTGGAACAGCTCGAAGGGGGAACCGGGGTATGTATGCCATGTGCCCTCTTTTTCAGCAGTGGTGGGCAGGTCAGCCAAATCAGAATGCGAAGCCATGGTGCGGTTGCCAAGTAAGGCTCATACAAGCCGTTAAAATCGTGATAAACCGCGTAGCCTACCGCAGACTGCGCGGTTTTTTGGCGAACTCCATCACTTAAATCACAAGGACCTCCGATGTCACTGTTTTCCGCTGTCCAAATGGCCCCACGCGATCCCATTTTGGGTCTGAATGAACAGTTCGCTGCAGACAAATCACCCCACAAAGTGAATTTGGGGGTTGGCGTCTATTTCAATGAAGACGGTAAATTACCTTTGTTGGCTTGCGTGCTTCAGGCTGAAAAAACACTCATGGAAAAGCCTGCTGCTCGCGGCTATTTACCCATTGATGGCATCGCGGCTTATGACAGCGCCGTCAAAGGCTTGGTTTTTGGCGCCGATTCGGATGCGGTCAAATCTGGACGCGTTGCCACTGTTCAGGCCATTGGTGGAACAGGCGGGCTGAAGATCGGGGCTGATTTTCTGCACAAACTTAACCCCCAAAGCAAGGTGATGATCAGCGACCCCAGCTGGGAAAACCACAGAGCCTTGTTTACAGCAGCTGGATTTGTTGTTGACACCTATGCCTATTACGACGAACAAAACCGCGGCATCAACTTTGAAGGAATGATCAAAAGCCTCAGTGCGGCAGCCTCTGGTACGGTGGTAATTCTCCATGCCTGCTGTCACAACCCAACGGGCTATGACCTCACGCCAGAGCAATGGGACAAAGTGATTGCCACCGTCAAAGAAAAGCAGTTGACACCTTTTCTTGACATGGCCTATCAAGGATTTGGCAACGGCATTGCCGAAGATGGCGCTGTGATTCAAAAGTTTGTGTCTGCAGGTATCGATTTTTTGGTGTCAACTTCTTTTTCCAAAAGTTTTAGCCTGTATGGCGAGCGTGTTGGCGCTTTATCTGTTTATTGCCACGATGCTGATGAAGCGGCAAGGGTTTTGTCTCAACTCAAAATTGTGATCCGAACCAATTATTCCAACCCGCCCACCCATGGTGGAGCCGTTGTGGCGGCTGTACTCAACAACCCTGAACTGCGTGCTTTGTGGGAAACGGAGCTCTCAGGTATGCGCCTCAGAATCAAAGCCATGCGCCAAAGCTTGGTCGATGGACTCAAAGCAGCCGGTATCCAACAAGACATGGGATTTATCACCAAGCAGATTGGCATGTTCAGCTACTCAGGATTGAGCAAGGATCAGATGGTGCGACTGCGTTCAGAGTTTGGGGTGTACGGTACCGATACAGGACGGATGTGTGTGGCGGCACTCAATAACCACAACCTTCCCTATGTGTGTCAGGCCATCGCAACTGTGCTGAAAAGCTGATGAAAGCGCTTGTTTTTGATGTTTTTGGTACGCTGGTCGACTGGCGTCATTCCATTGCATATCAGGCTGAAAGGGATTTATCTCCCCTTGGACTCCACACCGATTGGCATGCTTTTGCAGATGCTTGGCGCAATGAATACCAGCCTGCCATGGAGAAAGTGCGCAGCGGGCAAAGACAGTTTTGCAAGCTCGATGTTTTGCACCGCGATAACTTAGATACCGTTTTGTCCCGATTAGGATGGGATTCTGTGGACGAGGCAACCCGCGCAAAACTGACGCTAGCTTGGCACACGCTAGACGCTTGGCCTGACGTCAACCAAGCTTTGGTCAGGCTAAGAAAAAAGTTTCTTCTGGCCCCCTGCTCCAACGGCCATATTGCTTTGATGGTCAATCTTGCTCGCCACAATGGCTGGCATTGGGATGCCATCACAGGCGCGGAGATTGCTCGGGATTACAAGCCGCAGCCAGTGGTTTACCAAACCTCCGCAGAAGCACTGGGGTGTACTTGGCTGGATACAACCATGGTTGCTGCGCATTCAAGTGATTTGGCGGCAGCCAAAGAATCCGGGCTGCTTACCGCCTTTATTGCCCGTCCTGACGAGTGCGGACCAGGTCTGGGCGAGTCAAAAGCGACAACGCCTGTGGATTTTGAAGCTCAAGACCTGAATCACCTTGCAGATCTATTGGAATGCTGACCAAGTGCTGTTATATTGCACTGCAACATAACTGAAAAGACAGGCCTGACATGCTTTACCAACTTTATGAAGCCCAACGGTCACTGATGGAACCCTTTGCAGACTTCGCATTGGCCTCTTCCAAAATGCTGGGCAACCCAGTTTCTCCCCTAGCGCAAAACCCTTTGGTTCAACGCTTGTCCGCCTCATATGACCTGATGTACAGGCTGGGCAAGGATTACGTCAAACCAGAATTTGGCATACCCTTTGTAGACATCAATGGATCTGAAGTTGCTATCCGTGAGGTCATTGAAGTCAACAAGCCTTTTTGCGATTTGCTGCATTTCAAGACCTTTTGCGACAACGCAGCGACCCTTGAAACCTTGGAAGTTTTGCCTGCTG
Organism: Rickettsia typhi; assembly: GCA_943325485.2. Taxonomy (GTDB): domain Bacteria; phylum Pseudomonadota; class Gammaproteobacteria; order Burkholderiales; family Burkholderiaceae_C; genus Limnohabitans. The sequence goes on along the minus strand of CALPPP020000006.1, from coordinate 2,153 downwards.
TGCTTATCGTTGCGCCTCTGTCAGGCCACTATGCCACTCTGCTTCGCGACACTGTGAAAACCATGTTGCAAGGCCATAAGGTTTACATCACCGATTGGAAAAATGCCAGACTGGTACCGCTGTCCGATGGAGAGTTTCATCTTGACGACTATGTCAATTACATCCAAGAATTTATTCGCCATGTCCAAGCCACCCATGGGCATTGCCATGTCATGAGTGTTTGCCAGCCCACTGTGCCGGTTTTGGCTGCGGTGTCTTTGATGGCCAGCCGTGGTGAACATTTGCCCCTCAGCATGACCATGATGGGTGGCCCTATTGACGCGACCAAGTCCCCTACCGCTGTCAATAACTTGGCAATGAACAAAAGCTTCAGCTGGTTTGAAAATAACGTGATCTACCGAGTGCCAGGCAATTTTCCTGGGGCTGGTCGTCGTGTCTACCCTGGTTTTTTGCAGCACACGGGTTTTGTAGCGATGAACCCCGATAGGCACCTTAGGAGCCATTACGATTACTTTAAAGACCTGATCAAAGGTGACAACTCCAGTGCTGAGTCACATCGTCAGTTCTACGACGAGTACAACGCGGTGTTAGACATGGACGCCGATTACTACCTTGAAACCATTGCCACCGTTTTTCAAGACTTTAAATTGGTCAAAGGAACTTGGGATGTGGTTTCCGAGAGCGGAGACATTGAAAGAGTTCGCCCCCAAGACATCAGCCATTGCGGATTACTCACCGTAGAGGGCGAGTTAGATGATATTTCAGGCTCGGGTCAAACCAAAGCGGCCTTAAAGCTTTGCTCGGGCATTCCTGCTTCAAATAAATCGCACTATGAAGTCAAAGGTGCGGGGCATTACGGTATTTTCAGCGGCAGGCGCTGGAGAGACATGGTCTACCCACAGGTGCAGGCGTTCATTTTGGCGCACCATAGCAGCACCAAAGCAAAAAAACCTAAACGTCGGGTATCCGCCTCAACTCGGTGAGTCTCAGCCTGCGCATCTTGGCTGTTTTGCCGCAAACGCAATGTACGCGGTGCGGCTATCCAGATTGCGAGGCTTATGCAGATGCCATTGAACGCCAAGAAGCAGGAATCAACCAATGTCCACCCGGTGGTCAAGAGGGCATACAACGCCTCAGCGCCCTCACAGGACTTCCCACACTGCCCTTGAACCCTGCAAATGGATCTGAAGGGCCGAGACACATCGCTTGGATAGATGAGCAATGGTGCATCGGTTGCACGCTGTGCATCACCGCCTGTCCTACAGATGCGATATTGGGGGCCAGCAAGCAAATGCATACTGTCATTGAGGATGCATGTACAGGTTGTGAGCTTTGTTTACCTGTCTGTCCGGTCGATTGCATTCATCTTGAAAATGTCACGCTGGGCAAAAGCGGCTGGAATGCGTGGACACAGGCATTGGCAGATCAAGCAAAAAACCGCTACGAGCAAAAGAAGCTGCGTCTAGCTAAAGAGCAAGGCGAAATACCTCAAAGTGAAAGTACCAATGAGCTGAAACAGTCGGCCGTTCAAGCTGCACTTGCAAGGGCTAAAGCATTGAAATGAATTGCGGGCGTCACAGCGCCTGCTCGGCCAAAGCGCTGAAGGCCTTGATCACCTCCGCAGGTGCTTGCACCAACTCTATCAGCACACCTTCACCACTCAAGGGAAATTCATCATTTCCTTTGGGGTGAACAAAGCAGATATCAAAACCAGCTGCACCCTTTCGGATCCCCCCCGGCGCAAATCGCAAACCTTGGGAAGTCAACCAATTGACGGCTGCAGGCAAATCGTCAACCCACAAACCGACATGGTTCAAAGGGGTGGTATGAACCGCAGGTTTTTTATTAATATCTAAGGGTTGCATCAAATCGACTTCAACTGTCAATGGCCCTTGACCTATGGAACAAATATCTTCATCGACATTTTCCCGTTCAGATTTGTAATGGCCCGACACACTAAGGCCAAAGAGATCAACCCATAAGTGCCGCAGGCCAGACTTATCCGTTGCACCTATCGCAATTTGTTGAATACCTAAGACTTTGAATGGACGGATCACACAAACTCCACAATCACTTGGTCAACGCTCAGAGAATCCCCTTTGGCTGCCTGAACAGATTTGACAACGCCGTCTTGCGCTGCGAACAAGACGTTC
>CALPPP020000005.1 GCA_943325485.2 Rickettsia typhi | reverse complement strand
GGCGTCAATGCAGCTGCGCGTGAGTCTTTGGTGTGGCAAGAGCGCAGTTTGGTGGGGTTTGGCACCACCTTGTGGATCAAAGCGGCGCATAGCGATGCAAGCAGGTTGCACGAGGCCTTGGACGCGTCGGTCAAAGCCATTCGCTCGGTTGAAAAACAGATGAGTTTGTTTGACCCAGACTCTGCGCTCAGCCGTTTGAATCGCTTGGGTGAGTTACAAAAACCCGATGCGGAGTTGGTGTCGGTGTTGAGCTTGGCGCAGCACGTGTCAATGCGCAGCGCAGGTGCGTTTGATGTGACCATGCAACCTTTGTGGGGCCTGTGGTCATTGCATTCGCAAAAGCAAACCCTGCCCAGTGCCAAAGTGCTTTCGCAAACGCGTTCTTTGGTGAATTGGCGGGCCTTGACGGTGTCGCCTGAGGTGGTGCGCTTGAATGTCAAAGGCATGGGAGTGTCTTTGAATGGTATTGCACAAGGCTATGCGGCTGATAAGGTGCGTGCTGTTTTGCAGTCGTATGGCGTGCAACATGCGTTGATTGACACGGGTGAGACTGCATTGCTGGGTAAATCTGCCAATGGAGAAGACTGGCGTTTTGCAGTGGAGCCATCAGTTGCCTCAACAGTGGCGCCACCTGTTATTCATTCGCATGGGCTGGCTACTGCCACATCATCCGACGCGCACACCGTCTTCAGTGCAGACCATGTGCATCACCATATATTGAACCCCCACACCGGAGACTCACCCAGCCATTGGGCAACGGTGAGCGTCATTGCCCCTTCATGCGTAATGGCTGACGCCTTGACCAAGGTGTTTTTCATGTGTCCCCCTCAAGGGCTTGAACGCTTGGCAAAAGCTTGGGGTGTGGGCGTGGTGTTGCAGAATAAGTGGGGGAAGTGGTATTCGTATCAATCAACTCAAATAAGTTGAATCAATTCCGAATCCCACACACCAACACCCCTGGGTCGTTGTGCGCGATCTCTTGGGTGTTTTTGGCGTGTGCCACATCCATGTCGCGGGGCAGGGGGACGTTGTTTTTCACAGCCAGCACCTCGGCCATGATGCTGACCGCAATTTCTGCGGGTGTTTTGCTGCCAATGTAAATGCCAATAGGGCCGCGCAAGCGCTTGAGTTCTTCAGCTGTTTTGTCAAGGTGCTCGATCATGCGTTGGTGCCTTGCGTCGTTGTTGCGCCTAGAACCTATCGCACCTACATAAAACGCATCTGTGTCCAACGCTTCTAAAAGAGCGAGATCGTCTAACTTCGGGTCATGGGTCAGGGCAATCACGCAGCTGCGCCTGTCTGGGCGAAAACTTTGCACCACATCGTCAGGCATCTCACCGGTGAGCGTCACATTAGGCACAGACCACGCGCCGCTGTACTCTTCACGTGGGTCGCACACGGTGACTGCAAAGCCGTTGAACAGCGCCATGGTGGCCAAGTATTCGGTCAGTTGGCCTGCACCTATGAGAAGCATGCGGTACTCGGGGCCAAAGGTGTTGATGAGTTTGTCGTCATCAATAAAGAGCTCGGTTGGCGTTTCACTGTTCTGCAAACTGACCGTACCAGAAGCCAGCACAGTGCTGCGTTGCATCAACTGGCCAAGCTCAAGGGACTGCACCAAGTTGTCCAAACTCTGCGCATCAGGGTCAAACTCTAAAAGCAGCTCCAGCGTTCCCCCGCAAGGCAGACCGAAGCGATGCGCTTCGTCGGCAGTGATGCCGTACTTCACGCGCTGCGGTGCACCGCTGGGGATGACAGAGGTTTCGCCCGTGCTTTGCCCCGTGGCATAGGCTTGTGTGAAACGGTAGATCAGGTCATCTTCAATACAGCCACCCGAAACAGAACCTACCACCGCGCCTGTTTCGCACAAGGCCATGATGGAGCCAATCGGGCGGGGAGAAGAGCCCCATGTGCGAACGACCGTGGCCAGCAGAGCGCGTTGCCCTGCTTGGCGCCAGTTGCGCAATGTGCGCAAGACCATGACATCAATATTTTCCATAGGGAGAGACTTTAACTTGCTAACAACTTCGAATGAAGCATAAGTGGGGGGTGATAAGATAGTATGCAAATAAAAAAGATAAATTCAGCCCAGTGTTGAGAATGCGGTAGCGTGAAAAACAAAAATTAAATTTATTACTTATGTATTTATTTATGGCAATTTCCAAACGTTGTTTTGATATTTTATTAGGTAGCATCGCATTGCTTGCTTTATTTGCCGTTTTGTCCCTCGTTGCTATTGCAGTTAAGCTGACATCTTCAGGCAATTTGCTTTACTGGTCTCAACGCATAGGCAAAGACAACACAGTTTTTTTAATGCCCAAATTTCGCACCATGCGCAGCGATACACCAGTGGTTGCGACCCATTTGCTAACCAACCCTGATGCCTACCTCACGCCAGTAGGTAAATTTCTAAGGACCACCAGTCTAGATGAGTTGCCTCAGCTTTACAGCATCTTGATGGGTCACATGAGTTTTGTGGGACCAAGGCCTGCATTGTTTAACCAAGACGATTTGATTGAACTCAGAACCCGCGCTGGTGTTCATGTGTTGACACCAGGATTGACCGGTTGGGCGCAAGTCAATGGACGTGACGAACTGCCCATTCCCGACAAAGTGGCGTTGGATAAGGTCTATTTGCAAAAGCAATCGTGGTTGTTTGATATGCAGATATTGCTACGCACCTTTGTGAAGGTGGTGCGCAGGGAAGGGGTGGTGCATTAGGATGAAACTGATACCAGTCATTCTTTCTGGGGGGGCAGGTTCTAGGCTTTGGCCAGTTTCGCGCCTTCAACATCCCAAGCCATTTATTCGTTTGCAAGATGGTCAAAGCTTGTTGCAAAAAGCATTTATCAGGGCTACTGGCTTGCAGAATGTCGATGGCTTGATAACTGTTACCAATCGCGATTTTTTCTTTAAAACTGAAGATGAATTTGGCGAAGTAAGTCACTCCAAAACTTTTGTGTCTTACATCTTGGAGCCCTTTGGTCGAAACACAGCACCTGCGATTGCCGCAGCAGCCATTACAGCATTTGAAGAGCATGGCGCTGATGCTGTGCTTCTTGTGCTGGCGGCTGATCATTTAATTAGCAATCAAGCGGCCTTTCAACAAGCGGTCTTTCAGGCAACCGAACTTGCACTGCAGGGTAAGTTGGTGACCTTTGGCATTCAGCCTCACTCGCCTGACACAGGTTTTGGGTACATTGAGGCAGAGGGTAATACAGTTTTAAGGTTTGTTGAAAAACCTTCTTTAGAGCGAGCCAAAGAATATGTCGCCTCTGGTCGGTTTCTTTGGAACTCAGGCATGTTTTGCTTCACCGCTGGGGCAGTGTTAAATGAAATGAGGCAACACTGCCCTGATATCCTTACGTCTACAGAGTCTTGTATCAAAAATTCGCGAACCGCTAAAGGTGACAATTTTAGTCAGTTGGAACTAGATGGGGAGTCATTTATACATGTCCCTGATGACTCCGTTGATTACGCTTTGATGGAGAAATCTGGTCAAGTTGCGGTGGTTCCTTGCGATATCGGTTGGAGTGATATTGGCTCTTGGTTGGCTTTGGGTGACCTTCAATCTCCAGACGAAAATGGTAACCGTATACAAGGTGAGGCTGAGACGCACAATACCTATAACTACACCATACACAGCCAAAACCGTATGGTGGGTACGGTGGGTGTGAGCAATTTGGTAATTGTTGATACACCGGATGCACTGTTAGTCGCCAATAAAGCAAATTCTCAAGATATAAAACATCTTTATACGTCCCTTAAATCAAAAGGTCATGATTCTCACAAGCTGCATCAAACAGTTCATCGGCCATGGGGAACTTATTCTGTTTTAGAAGAGGGAGCAGGATTTAAGATTAAACGTATTGAAGTCAAACCTGGGGCATCTTTGAGTTTGCAAATGCATAACCATCGAAGTGAGCATTGGGTAGTGGTAGCAGGTGTTGCCAAGGTGATCAATGGAGAACGTGAAATTGATATTTTGGTAAATGAATCAACTTTTATACCTGCTGGGCATCAGCATAGATTAACCAATCCTGGTCAAGATGTATGCGTCTTGATTGAGGTTCAAACGGGTGGTTATTTGGGTGAAGACGACATCGTGCGTTTGCAAGACAACTATGGCCGTGCCTGAATGAACATGCTTTAGGGCCATTTATGCTTATTAAAAAATGAAACAAACTATCATCACAGGTATTACAGGGCAAGATGGCGCTTACCTAGCCCAACTACTCCTTGACAAAGGCTATACCGTTTACGGCACCTACCGACGAACCAGCTCCGTCAACTTCTGGCGTATCGAAGAACTGGGGATTCAAAACCACCCCAATCTTCATTTGGTGGAATACGACTTGACAGACCTAGGTGCCAGCATTGCCTTGGTACAAAAGGTTCAGCCAGACGAGATTTACAACTTGGCTGCACAAAGTTTTGTGGGCGTATCGTTTGACCAACCCAGCACCACTGCACAGATCACCGGCATCGGCGCACTCAACTTGCTCGAAGTTATTCGCCTAGTCAATACCAAGATTCGTTTTTATCAAGCCAGCACTTCTGAGATGTTTGGCAAGGTTCAGGCCATCCCGCAAATTGAATCTACTCCTTTTTATCCACGCAGCCCCTACGGTGTAGCTAAGTTGTATGCCCACTGGATGACGGTGAACTACCGTGAAAGTTACAACATCTTTGGCTCTAGTGGTATCTTGTTCAACCACGAAAGCCCGTTACGCGGTCGAGAGTTCGTTACCCGCAAAATTACTGACAGCGTGGCCAAAATCAAACTTGGGCAACTTGATTGCCTGGAGTTAGGTAACCTGGACGCAAAACGCGATTGGGGTTTTGCCAAAGAATATGTGGAAGGCATGTGGCGCATGCTGCAAGCTGACGAGCCAGACACCTTTGTCCTGGCTACTAACCGTACAGAAACCGTGCGCGACTTTGTGCGCATGGCCTTTAAGGGTGCGGGCATAACAGTGGACTTTAAAGGCAGCGAAGAAAATGAAACCGCTGTTGATACAACTACTGGCAAGACGGTGATGCGAATCAACCCCAAGTTTTACCGCCCAGCTGAAGTGGAGCTCTTGATCGGCAACCCAAGTAAGGCCAAGGCCAAGCTGGGATGGGCACCTGAAACCACCTTAGAACAGTTATGCCAGATGATGGTTGAAGCTGACTTACACCGTAATCAGGCTGGATTCTCGTTTTAAGTGACGCTTCCCAGAGCATTAATCACTGGCATGGCCGGGTTCACTGGCTACTATTTGTCGAAAGCATTAATTAATGCAGGCTATGAAGTGCATGGCATGGGTGCAAACCCAAGCCAAGAGGCCAATTATCACCAGTTAGATTTATCAGATGTAGAGGCCATGCGCAATTTGGTGGCGCAAATTCAACCTACCGTGGTTGTGCACTTGGCTGCTATTGCGTTTGTAGGGCACGCAGACCCAGAAGCTTTTTACCGTGTCAACCTGATTGGCACGCACCACTTGTTGTCCGTTTTAGCAGAAACATGCCTAAACCTAGAGTGCGTGTTGCTGGTCAGCAGCGCAAATATATATGGCAACACCAACGAAGGTGTCTTGCATGAAACCCAAGCTCCAGCACCTGAGAATGACTACGCTGTCAGCAAATTGGCCATGGAACACATGGCCAAGCTTTGGTTATCCAAACTCCCTATAGTCACAGTACGCCCATTTAATTACACAGGTATTGGGCAATCTGAACAATTTCTGTTGCCCAAAATCATCAGCCATTTCAAGCGCAAAGAAAAGCAAATTGAACTGGGCAATTTGGATGTATGGCGGGACTTCAGCGACGTACGTGCTGTTGTTGCAGCATATGTGGGCCTGATACAAGCCAAGCCCATAGGGCAAGTGTTCAATGTGTGTTCAGGTCAAGCAACTTCGCTTCAACAGGTTTTAGCCATGGTGGAAGAATTGGCTGGCTACTCTATGGAGGTTAAGGTCAATCCTGCCTTTGTGCGTCCCAATGAAGTCAAAACATTGATAGGCTCGGCAGATCGTTTGAAAACTGTTCTGCCAGAGTGGCAGACCATTTCGCTGCACGAGACACTGGCTTGGATGTTGCAAAGCCGAGCATGAAGATTGGCATGGGCACCACGGTTTGGGCCCGTGGACTTGAAAATGGAAGAATGGACGGGATTGCTTACTACACCCAAGAAATTTTTAGGCGCACTGTCAATAAGGCTGACTCATGTGAGCCGGTCGTTTGGGGGCAGCCAAGTGCAGAGAATCTTGACGACCAAAAAATCACCTACCTTGGAAGTTATAAAAAAGCTGCTCTTTTAAGTAGTTTGGCCGGGGTTGAGTTTGCTGGAGGAGCCTCCCTTGCAAATCGTTTGGACTTGTTCCACGCCACTGACCACTACACCCCCAAGTTTCGGGGTTTGCCAGTAGTGGCTTCTTTGATGGATGCGATTCCTTTGTCGCATCCGCATTGGGTAAGCTCGAGCTTTAGAAGACAAAAGAACTGGCTGTGGCGCAAAAGCGCTCATTGGGCAAACCACATCATCACACTCTCGGAATTTTCTAAATCCGAAATTTCTAAGCATTTTGATATTCCAGAGTCTCGCATATCAGTCACACCCCTGGGTGTAGATGCGCGTTACTTTGATCGATTGACGGGTGGCGTGGTGGATGCAGTGGTGAATCGGTATGACTTGCCATTTAACTTCTTTTTGTTTGTAGGAACCTTCCAACCGCGCAAGAACCTTGAGCTACTTATTTCTGCTCATGAGGCCTTGCCTTCAAAAATCCGGCATGAGTTCCCCTTGATTTTGGTGGGTCGTAGTGGCTGGGGCTGCGATAACTTGCTCGCACGCTTGGGTAACTACACGGCTGAAGGAGGTTCTGTGCGTTGGCTTCAAAATGTAGACGACTTAGAAAAACGAGTAATGATGCAGCGTGCGACAGCACTGGTTTTTCCATCGCTGCTTGAAGGTTTTGGCTTGCCTGTGCTTGAAGGCTTTGCAAGCCAAACGCCGGTTATTTGTTCAAACACATCGTCATTGCCTGAAGTCGCGGCAGATGCAGCCTGGCTGGTAGACCCTCTAAGCCAAAACGCTATGACTGAGGCCATGCATACCTTGGCTCAAAAGCCTCAGGTAGCTTATGAATCGGTAGCCAAGGGGTTGATTCGCGCTCGCAATATGTCTTGGGATACCTGTGCTGAAAAAACGTTTCAGGTTTATCAGCGCATTCTGGGTAAATCTTAATTAAGAGTGTTTGATCTTCAAGCCGCCTGAAATACCTGATGCGTATCCTCCATTTCTATAAAACCTCTTTTCCCGACTCCATGGGAGGTGTTGAGCAAGTCATCAATCAGATTGCCAGAGGTGCTAACAAACACGGTATTCAAACGGATGTGCTGTCGCTCTCGCCAAAACGTTCGCACGATGCGATTGACATTGATGGCTACCAAGTGCATAGGTCGAAATTGAACCTGCAAATTGCATCAAACTCTTTTTCTATTTCTGCTTTTGGACGATTCATGAAGCTCGCCAAACAAGCTGATGTGATTCACTATCATTTTCCGTGGCCTTTCATGGACCTGGTTCATTTGCTGACGCGCATCAAAAAACCAAGCTTGGTGACTTACCACTCGGATATTGTTCGGCAAAAGTACCTGCTAAAGATTTACCAACCTTTGATGAATTCATTTTTAAAAGACATGGATTGCATTGTGGCAACATCTCCCAATTACTTGGAAACCAGTGACACATTGTTTAAGAACAAAAAAAAGGTCAAGCTCATTCCTTATGGCTTAGACAAAGCAACTTATCCAGCGCCCGCTGCTGAAAAGCTTGCCTTTTGGAGCGAGAAGTTTGATGCCAAGTTTTTTTTATTTGTTGGTGTACTTCGCTACTACAAGGGTTTGCATATCTTGTTAGAGGCCGCAAAGGGTACTAGCTACCCCATTGTGATTGTGGGTGCCGGTCCGATTGAGGTCGAACTGAAAAAACAAGCCGAGGAAACAGGATTGAGCAATATCCATTTTTTAGGTTTTTTGTCTGATGAAGACAAAATAGCACTTCTCACCCTTTGCTACGCTGTGGTGTTTCCTTCGCATCTTCGCTCCGAGGCTTTTGGTATTTCTTTGCTAGAGGGTGCCATGTATGGCAAGCCTTTGATTTCCAGCGAAATTGGTACCGGAACAAGTTTTATCAACATCTCTAATGAGACCGGAATAGTGGTGCCGCCAAGTGACCCTTTGGCATTTAAACAAGCGATGCAAACCCTGTGGCAAAACCCAGAGTTGGCCGCTGAAATGGGCCGCACGGCAGAGCAAAGGTACTGGGAACTTTTTACGGCTGACAAAATGGTTGATTCTTATGTGGATTTGTATCGAGAGTTGGTAAGCAATAAGAAGCGATAAAGTAACATCCAAAGACAAATACTTAATTTCAAATGACTGACCAAAAAATCTATGTAGCAGGCCACCGCGGTATGGTGGGTTCAGCCATTTTTCGCCAGTTGCTTTTACAAGGCATAGCGCCAAGCCAAATCATTACGCGCACACATGCTGAGTTAGATCTGACCAATCAATTGGCTGTGAGGCAGTTTTTTGAAGCCGAAAAACCCACGCAGGTTTACATGGCTGCCGCAAAAGTAGGGGGTATTCATGCCAATAACACCTACCCAGCAGACTTCATCTATGACAATCTATTGGTTCAAGTCAATGTCATTGACGCTGCTTTTCAAAACGGCGTACAAAAGCTGTTGTTCCTTGGCTCCAGCTGTATTTACCCTCGCTTAGCGTCGCAACCCATGCGAGAGGATGCATTGCTTACAGGTCAGTTAGAGCCCACCAATGAACCCTACGCTATCGCAAAGATTGCAGGGATCAAATTATGTGAAAGCTATAACCGCCAGTACGGTATTAGCCATGGCGTGGACTACCGTAGTGTCATGCCTACAAACCTTTATGGGCCAGGCGACAACTACCACCCTGAAAATAGCCATGTCATTCCGGCGCTGATACGCCGCTTCCACGAGGCCAAGTTGACCCATGCGCCCAGCGTTTCCATTTGGGGAAGCGGCACACCCAGGCGCGAGTTTCTGTATGTGGAAGACTTAGCTGCTGCTTGTGTGCACGTGATGCATTTGCCCAAGGCCTTATATGACGCTCATACCACTCCTATGCAAAGCCACATCAATGTGGGCAGTGGCTCTGACATGACCATCGCAGAAGTGGCAAGAAGCATTGCCCAAACAGTGGGCTATAAAGGCGACATTGAATTCGATACCTCCAAACCTGATGGTGCGCCCCGCAAGTGGATGGACAGCTCGATTTTGAATGCGCTTGGATGGCAGCCCAAGGTTGATTTACTGCAAGGGTTATCTGCGACTTATCAAGATTTCGTGAGTAAAAATTGAAATACAGATTCAAGATCCATATTTACAAACCCACACTTCACAACGCATAAAGCATGGCACTCATTCCTGCTTTTATCCGGCGCAGGATCGAACATCGCCCCAATTTTCTGAAGATCGTCGACAACATTGGCTGGTTGTTCTTCGACAAAATACTGCGCATGGGTGTGGGTCTGCTGATCGGCGTTTGGATTGCCAGATACTTGGGTCCAGAGCAGTTTGGACTCTTGAACTTCACTGCCGCACTTATTGGCCTTTTTGGTGCGCTTGCCGCCATGGGATTGCAGGGCATAGTCGTTCGCGATATCGTTCGAGATCAGGCGTGCCGAGAAGACACCCTGGGCACAGCGGCAGTGCTTCAATTGCTCGGCGGCACAGTCGCCTACAGTCTTTTGCTGGCAACTGTCTTTTACTTGCGGCCGCAAGATCTCTTGTCACAGCTTGTGGCGGCCATCCTCGGATCGGTGGTGTTGCTCAAAGCATTTGAGGTGGCGGCCTATTGGTTCGAATCTCAAGTGCAATCGAAATACACCGTCTGGGTGCAAAACGCAGCCTTCTTGGTTTTTGCGGGTATCAAAGCGGTGCTCATCCTCACCGGTGCTTCACTCATCAGCTTCGCGTGGGCCATGCTTGCCGAAGCGTTTGCCGTGGCTCTGGCCATAACGCTGGCACTTCACCGGCTTGGTATGCCGCTGTCTAGCCTGCGCATCAGTTACCGTCGGTGCGGCACTCTTCTTAAAGCCAGCTGGCCGTTGATGCTCTCGAGCATCGCCGTCATGATCTACATGAAGATCGATCAGATCATGATCGGACAAATGTTGGGCAATGACGCCGTAGGCATCTACAGCGCTGCTGTGCGTATCAGCGAAATTTGGTACTTCATCGCGACTGCGGTCGCTGCCTCCGTACTGCCGTCAATCCTTGAGGCCAAGAAAAACAATGAGGCGCAGTATCGACAGCGGCTACAAGGGCTTTTCGATTTGATGACCTGGCTTGCCGTCATTGTTGCGTTGCCAGTGACTCTTTTTGCAACGCCCTTGGTAACCATGCTCTTTGGCCCAGACTACAGCGAGGCCGGCAGCGTGTTGGCCATCCATGTGTGGGCAACCGTGTTTGTTTTCCTCGGTGTCGCTGGAGGCAACTGGTTTTTGGCAGAAAACCAGCAACTTATCAGCCTACAAAGAACTGCTCTTGGTGCAGCGGTGAATGTGGTCTTAAACATCCTGCTCATTCCTTTATTAGGTGTGGTTGGTGCTGCATGGGCCACTCTGATTTCTTATGCGGTTGCAGCCATGCTGTCTGACGCGATGCAACACGCTACGCGCGATATGTTCATGATGAAGCTCAAGTCGTTCAGTCTTTTGAGTAGCTTTGAACGTCTGACCAGATCAAAAGGCTGGATTTGACATGCTGAGTGAAATCAGGGCTTTGATACCGCAGCCCATCAAAGACTTCCTCAGAAGAATCATTTATGCGTATCGATGGGACCCTTGGCAACGAAGTTCATGGTCCCAAGAGGGTGAAGATCTCATACTGGCCAGAATCTTTGGTGATAAACCTGATGGCTTTTATGTCGACGTGGGTGCCCACCACCCCCAACGTTTTTCCAATACCTACTATTTCTACAGACGGGGCTGGCGAGGTATCAACATTGATGCGATGCCAGGCAGCATGCTCGCCTTCAATCGATTACGTCCTTTGGATATCAATATTGAGCTCGGCATTGGCAGTCAGCCTGGCAAGTTGAGTTTCTATATGTTCAACGAACCGGCACTGAATGGCTTTGCGAAGGATTTGGCAGACAGTCGGGATCAATCCGATACCCCCTATAAGATTATTGGTACCCGAAGCATTGATATACGACCCTTGTCCCAGATACTCGATGAGAACCTACCGACTGAACGTACCATCGACTTCATGAGCGTAGATGTGGAGGGGCTTGATCTGGATGTGCTGAGATCAAGCAATTGGGCTAAATACAGGCCCAGATACTTGCTTGTAGAAATTCTCGACAGCAGTTTGAACGACATAGAGAACCACCTGGTAAGTCAATTCATGTCTGGTGTAGGCTACCGCGTTTATGCAAAGTGTGTGCATACGGTAATTTTTAAAAACATGGATGCTTGAATGAAAAACTACAACCCCCATAGTCAGACGCTTGTGACCGGCGGCTCAGGCTTCCTTGGCTCCCACCTGTGCGATCGATTGATCAAGGACGGCGTTGACGTGCTCTGCGTCGACAATTTTTTCACGGGAAGCAAGCGTAATGTGGAGCACTTGTTGGAGCATCCGCGCTTTGAACTGATGCGACATGACGTCACATTCCCGCTTTACGTTGAGGTTGATCGCATCTACAACTTGGCCTGTCCAGCCTCGCCAGTGCACTATCAGCACGACCCAGTGCAAACCACCAAAACCAGTGTGCATGGCGCTATCAACATGTTGGGGCTGGCCAAGCGCACCGGCGCACGAATCCTGCAAGCCTCGACAAGCGAGGTTTATGGCGACCCAGAGGTACACCCTCAGCCCGAAAGTTACTGGGGCAAGGTCAACCCCATTGGCCCACGGTCTTGTTATGACGAAGGCAAGCGCTGCGCTGAAACGCTTTTCTTCGACTATTGGCGCCAGCACCAACTTGAAATCAAGGTGGTTCGCATCTTCAACACCTATGGCCCGAGGATGCATCCCAATGATGGCCGCGTGGTCAGCAACTTCATTGTCCAAGCGCTCAAAGGTGAAGACATCACCATTTATGGCGACGGGCAACAGACCCGCTCGTTTTGCTATGTAGACGATTTGATCGAGGGCTTTGTGCGCATGATGGACAGCAATGGTGAATTCATCGGTCCAGTGAACATTGGCAACCCCGGCGAATTCACCATGCTTGAATTGGCCGAGCATGTCATCCGACTTGTGGGCGGGCAATCCAAACTGGCGTTTCACCCACTGCCAACCGATGATCCAAGGCAGCGTCAACCTGATATCACACTGGCGCACTCAGCCCTAGGTTGGCAGCCCAAAGTCGCTTTAGAAGACGGCCTGAAAGAAACCATCGCCTATTTCAGGAAATTCTTTGCATGAGCGAATTCAAGCTAACCACGCCGGTCGCCTTCATTATTTTTAACCGCCCTGACACAACCGCCCTTGTGTTTGCCGAAATAGCCAAGGCCCGCCCACTCAAGCTGTTGGTCGTTGGCGATGGACCCAGAGCCCATAAGGCAGGCGAGGCCGAACGAGTTGCTGCCACCCGCGCCATCATTGAGCAGATCGACTGGCCCTGCGAGGTACTTACCCATTTCTCTGAGACCAATTTAGGTTGCAAAAAAAGGGTTTCCAGCGGCATCGATTGGGTGTTTGAGCAGGTCGAGGAAGCGATTATTTTGGAAGATGACTGTCTGCCAGACTCCTCATTTTTTAGGTTTTGTCAGGAGTCTCTTCAACACTTTCGTCACGATGCCAGAATAGGAATGATCAGCGGTGACAATTTTCAATTGGGACGCGCTTCAATGACAGACAGTTACTATTTTTCGAAGTACATCCACATTTGGGGTTGGGCCAGCTGGCGTGATCGCTGGCAAGCTTATGACGTCGACATGGGCCTATGGCCACAGGTCCGCGAACAAGGACGTATTGAAGATCTCGTTCTCGAAAAATCTGAAGCACCTTTTTGGCAATCCATTTTTGAGCGTGTCTACCGTGGTGAGATCGACACGTGGGACTACCAATGGGTCTTCGCCAATTGGTGCATGGGGCGCATGAATATCCTGCCATCCGTGAATCTGATCTCAAATATAGGTTTTGGCGCTGAAGCCACGCACACAACAGCCTCTAGCCCCTTGGCTAACCTACCTACACGGGCGATGACTTTCCCACTGACGCACCCGACAATTCAAGCTAGAAACCGTGAAGCTGACCTCTTTAGCGACAGACACTGTTTCAGAACACCCTTGGTCCCCAGGGTCTACCGTCGGCTCGCCGAACGAATCAAAAATTGGATGAATTGAATGTCTTCTTGTCCAATTTGTTCCTCCGAAATGCGACACGCCTTTGAAGCGCAGGTATTAAAAAAATATCCAGCCCAATTCGAGGTTTGCGATGCTTGTGAGTATCTCCGCGCACGTGACCCCCATTGGTTAGACGAAGCTTATTCTTCAGCGATTGCTGCTGCAGATACCGGACTGGTCATGCGCAATATTTCTTTGGCCTCCAAGGTGGCAAGCACCTTGTATTGGGTGTTTGGTGAGCGCGGAAAGGGTCAGTACCTTGACGCTGCGGGAGGCTACGGCATGCTGACTCGAATGATGCGAGACCTTGGCTTTGACTTTTATTGGTCAGACAAGCACTGTGAGAACCTTCTGGCGCGAGGTTTTGAATATTCGCCTGCCACGCACAGCTGTCAAGCTGTTACTGCCATGGAGGTGATGGAACACCTGACAAATCCTCTTGAATTTGTCGAGGCCACACTCAAGGATACTGGCGCAGACAGTCTGATCTTCAGCACCCAACTCTACAAGGGAAAGCCCCCGGCGCAAGACTGGTGGTATTACTCTTTTGCCACTGGACAGCATATAGGTTTTTTCAGTCGCACCACGCTCGACATTCTTGGAAAAAAACTAGGTCTCAAACTCATCAGTTCGAATGGCCTGCATATTCTTTCTCGCCGCAGCCTAGATCAAAACAAGTTATTTTTAGCTACCAAACCTTTGATCGCTAAAGGGTCTTCGCTCATCATTCAGCGCAGACTGCGTTCGAAAACCATGTCAGACCATTTAACAATAATGCATGCCGACTGAACGCCATTGAATGAAAATTGCATACGACCATCAGATTTTCGGTTGGCAGCGTTATGGTGGAGTGTCGCGTTATTTTTTAGAACTTGCTAGCCATATCAAGTCCACGGGGGACGACGCTGTTGATTGCCAAATCATTTGTCCCTTCTATGTCACCGAATACCTGCGCCAGTCGCGGTCTTCGGTGCATGTGACAGGGATTCATGCACCCGCTATTCGTCGAACGGGTCGCCTCTATCGAATCATTAATGAATTTTTGGCGCCATTCATTCTTTGGCGGTGGTGTCCAAATATTCTTCATGAAACCTATTACGCCAAAAAGACTGTGAGTCCAAGAGGATGCAAAACAGTTCTAACTGTCTTTGACATGATTCATGAGTTATATCCCCAATTTTTCCCGGCATGGGATCGCACCCGAGAGGAAAAACGTGCAGCCGTCGCTCGTGCCGATCACATTGTCTGTATCTCGGAGAACACCCAGAGGGATTTGATTCGCCTTCTGCATGTGCCAGAAGAAAAAACTACAGTTGTGCATTTGGGTTTTGCCTTGAACCAAAGCAAGGTGGCTGATCTTGCTAGGCCTCAACGGCCTTTCATTTTGTTTGTGGGCTCCCGCGCCGGCTATAAAAACTTCGATCGTCTGCTCCAAGCTTATGCGGGGAGATCAATACTTCGCGACAGCTATGACTTGGTTGCCTTTGGTGGCGGTCATTTCAATGGAAGAGAAAAAACTCTCGTGCGTAGCCTGGGCCTTAATGAAAACCAGGTTCGTCAAATGAGTGGCGATGATGCCGTCCTTTGCGCCATTTACCGGCAAGCCTCGCTCTTCGTATACCCTTCGTTGTATGAAGGTTTCGGGATTCCACCCTTGGAAGCAATGAGTTTGGACTGCCCAGTGGCCTGCAGCAACACCAGTTCCATGCCTGAAGTGGTTGGTAACGCAGCCATTCAATTCGACCCTTACGAAGTCGATTCGATTGCCAATGCATTAGAGGCAGTCGTAACCAATTCAGCTCTGCAAGCAGACCTTCGCCAGCGTGGGCGAGACCGCCTTCAAGCCTTTTCTTGGGATCGATGCGCCCTTGAAACCCTTAATGTTTATCGGAAAGTTCTTTTTTAATTACTTCATTACGCGGTATGTACTCACTCAAACGAACCATTAAACATACTTTGCGAAGTCTCGGTCTGGAGTTACACCGTTTTAGCCCCGCTTCCTCAAAGATTGCCCGCTTGATGGCCAGCTTGGATCACTGCGGGATCAACATGGTCTTAGATATTGGTGCAAACGAGGGACAGTTTGGCGAAGAGTTACGAGCCGGTGGATACAAGGGCCGCATTGTTTCATTCGAACCTATGGCAGAAGCTCATAGCAAGTTGTTATTACGCAGCCAAAGCGACCCGAAATGGCAGGCAGCTGCGCGGGTGGCAATTGGGGCTGATCGCGGAACTATAGAGCTCAATGTGTCCGCTAACTCGGTCAGTAGTTCGGTTTTGCCTATGCTGGCAGCACACATGAATGCGGCACCCGAGTCAGCCTACAGCTCACAGGAAACTGTGCCCTTGCTAAGCCTTGACGAGGCCGCAGCTCCCTTTATAAATGTTGCTGATAGCATTCTTCTGAAAATTGACACGCAAGGTTATGAATGGCAGGTCCTTGACGGAGCGCCGAATCTTATTGCCAAGGCCCGTGCTGTTCTCATAGAACTCTCAATGGTTCAGTTATACGAAAACCAACATCTTTGGCTTGAATGTGTGGCCCGTCTGGAGACTGCCGGATTCACCCTTTGGGCCTTAGAGCCAGTTTTTGTGGATCTCAAAAATGGTCGAACATTACAAATGGACGGTTTCTTTGTCAGAAACTAAATCGTGAATACGCCAAAAATTTCCATCATCACCCCCTCATTCAACCAAGTTGATTTTCTTGAGCGAACACTGCTGTCAGTGTTGGAGCAGGATTACCCCAATATCGAGTACATCGTCATTGACGGCGGGTCAACGGATGGAAGTGTCGAGCTGATCAAGAAATATGAAAGTCGTCTGGCCTATTGGGTCAGCGAAAAAGACCGTGGTCAAGCGCATGCCATCAACAAGGGGCTTGAGCGAGCCACAGGCGACTGGGTCGCTTGGCAAAACTCGGACGATACTTATTACCCAGGTACATTTTCTAAACTGGCGGCTGTGGCTCAATCCAACCGCTCTGCCCAATTGATCATTGGGAATATGAATCTGATTGATAGAGATGATCAGATACTGCGTGACCTTAAGTACGTTCGTCCAACCTACTCGAGCCTACTATCTGAAGGCATGATTCTGGCGAATCAATCTGCATTCTGGCAGCGAGAGGTGCATCAAGAGCTGGGGCTGTTGAGCGAAAGTCTAGATTGCGCCTTCGACTATGAATGGTTCCTGAGATTACTGGCAGAAGGCAGGCAAACTGCGCATGTCAATACAACGTGGGGTGCCTTACGGGTGCACGGCGATACGAAAACCAGTAACCGGCAGGCTGTATTCGATATTGAGTTTGAGCAAATCCTCAGTGGCCGCAAGCCCTCAGCCTTGGACAAGCGCTACCACCAGTTTCGCCGTATGTGCCTGATGTTGGCACAAGGTGAACTGCGCTATGTGCTGAGAGGCTTGGCGTCGAGAATGAACCGATGAAGATCAGCGTCATCACCGTCTGCTACAACAGCCATGCAACCATAGCGGGTGCCATCCAATCGGTAGTCGATCAGCAATTGCCTGAGGTCGAACACATCGTGATTGACGGTGGGTCTACCGACGGCACGCTGGCGATTTTGGAGCGCTTCAGGCCGCACTTAGCGGTTTTAGTCAGCGAGCCCGACAATGGCATATACGATGCCATGAACAAAGGCTTAGCCTTGGCCACGGGCGATGTAGTTTGCTTTTTAAATGCCGACGATGTGTACGCCGATGCCACCGTGTTGGCTGAAGTTGCTCAACAGATGTGCGCACATCAACTTGATGCGTTGTTGGCAGACGTGGGTTTTTTCAATGCGGGTGATCCGACCCGTATGACTCGTCGCTACCGCTCCGACCGATTCAGCCCCGAACAACTCGCCTGGGGGTGGATGCCGGCGCATCCGGGGTTATTTTTAACACGCGATGTTGTGCAACGGGTGGGAAAGTTTAAAACTGACTACCGTATCGCCGGAGACTATGAATATGTTGTTCGAACTTTTCACAGACAAAATTTACATTACAAACACTTACCTCGTATTTTGGTGAACATGCAAGCCGGTGGCGTGAGTAACAGTAGCTGGCGAAACAGGCTCTTATTGAACAGAGAAGTTGTTCGAGCATGTAACGAAAATGGAATCAACACAAATCTTTTCAAGATTCTTGTGAAATACCCATTTAAATTACTTGAACTCATGTTTTAGTGTTTAAGTTCAATTATCTATTCATGATGTTTTCCAAATTCAACCATTCAATTAGAAGTGTCAACCTTTTTATGCTGGCAATGTCTAGGCCATTGAAACGTGGCTTTGTTTTGCTTGTAGACATTTCTATTTGTGTATTGGCTGTTTGGTTTTCATACTACTTGCGCTTAACAGAATTTGTCGCCTTATCTGGCCCAGTGCTTATACCGGTGGCTGTATCCATACTGCTCGCCATTCCAATTTTCATTGCCTCAGGTTTGTATAGATCCATCTTCCGCTACAGCGGCTTACCCGCCATGGGCGCCATGGCGCGTGCCATGTTGTTGTATGGCGTGTTATTTGCCTCTCTCTTTACCTTTTATGGTTTTCAGGGTGTTCCCAGAACCATAGGGCTGATTCAGCCTCTGCTGATGTTGATTTTGGTGGGAGCCTCGCGAGCTTTTGCAAGGGTCTGGTTGGGTGGTTTGTACCTGAGTCAAATCAACAAAAGCAAGTTGCCGCAAGTGCTGATTTATGGCGCAGGGAGTGCGGGACGGCAATTGGCCTCGGGTATGGAAAACAGCTTTGAGATGCGCGTTGTCGGCTTCTTGGATGACGACGACAGGTTGCATGGCAATGTGCTCAATGGCTTGCCCATCTTTAACCCCGCTGACTTAGACGAGGTCTTGGTCGAAATGCCCGTCACCGATGTGTTGCTGGCTTTGCCTTCTGTTTCTCGGCAGCGCCGTCATGAAATTTTGCAATCCCTGAGCCCCTATAAATTATCTGTGCGTACCTTGCCAGGTTTAGGCGATATTGCATCCGGCCGCATC
>CALPPP020000004.1 GCA_943325485.2 Rickettsia typhi | reverse complement strand
GAAGGGCGTTTGGTTTTGTGCGACGCCTTGACCTACGCCAAGCGTTTCAAACCCAGCGCTGTCATCGATATCGCCACCCTTACGGGTGCTTGCGTGATCGCTTTGGGCCATTTGCGCAGCGGCCTTTACGCAACTGACGAAAAATTAGCCAGTGCATTACTGGATGCGGGCGAACGCACCCTTGATTTGTGCTGGCGCATGCCTTTGGACGATGAATACGCCGAGGGCTTGAAATCCAATTTTGCTGATGTCGCCAATGTCGCCGACCGTTCTGCGGGTTCGGTCACTGCAGCCAAGTTTTTGCAGCGTTTCGCCAAAGATTTTCCTTGGGCACATTTGGACATTGCCGGCACCGCTTGGAAGAGTGGGGCGGCCAAAGGCGCAACAGGCAGGCCAGTGCCAGCCTTGTTGTCGTATTTGGTGGGGCAAGCCTCTGTCATGGCTAAACGCCCTGCATCCGCCAAGCGAAGCACTGCAAAAGTTAAAGCTTAAATTTCATTAACAAATGACTGAAGTGGCATTTCATTTCAACGTACCAGACAAAATGAACTATGTCTGCCGTTTGTTGCGAAAAGCCTCGCAAGCCAAAGCGCGGGTTGTGGTCGCCGGTCCTCAGCAGGCTTTGCAGACCTTGGACGAGGCCCTTTGGACGCTCACACCTCAGTCCTTTGTGGCGCATTGTTGGTCATCTGACGCCAGCCCAAAGACCGACCTCAGTCCCGTCATCCTCAAGCCCCTGGACAATCCAAGCGATGATTCCATGATGCCGCACCATGAGGTATTGCTTAATCTTGGAAACACCATGCCCCAAGGCTATGAAACTTTTGAGCGCGTGATCGAGGTGGTTGGATTGAATGAAGAAGACAAAACCCAAGCCCGCGAGCGTTGGAAGCAATATGCTCACCGCGGGTATACCTTGGTCAAGCACGACCTTGGTTCAAAATCTGGCAATCCATGAGTCGCCCCGATATTCCAAAGTCGCCCGTGCCCATGCTGACCGAGGTGGTGCAGATCAACGGCAGCCTGAGACCTGCCGTTTTGCCTTGGGCGTCAACCCAAGAAACAGTCGACTCTGCGCTGGCGGGCTTGCCAGACCAAGAACTTTTGGCGCAAAAGGTGATTGAGCGGGTGGAGAGTCAACTTGCAGAGCTCTTGCCAGAGTTGCTGCGCCAGTCGGTGGACGAGGTCATTCGGGAGCATTTGGGTGATAACCCCAAAGTCCCCTGATTTTTTTGGCAAAAAAAAATTTATCCCATTCTTTTAGGTTATCTTTGGGTTTCTAATTTTTTTGGAGATTCCATATGAAGCTTAAGTTAACAGTGGCCTTGGCCATGGGTGTCGTGACTTCCATGAGCATGGCTCAAGAAATTGTCAAGATTGGTCACGTTGCTCCCCTCAGTGGCGCCATTGCCCACTTGGGTAAAGACAATGAATACGGCGCACGTTTGGCTATCGAAGAACTCAATGCCAAAGGTGTATCCATCGGTGGCAAAAAGGTTAAGTTTGAATTGTTGGCTGAAGACGATGCCGCTGATCCCAAGCAAGGCACAGCTGCTGCGCAAAAATTGGTGGACTCAAAAGTCAATGGCGTGGTGGGGCATTTGAACTCAGGCACTTCCATCCCTGCTTCCAAAATCTACAGCGATGCAGGTATTCCCCAAATTTCCCCATCCTCTACCAACCCCAAATTCACCCGCCAAGGTTACAAAACCACCTTCCGTGTGGTGGCTGACGATGTGCATTTAGGTGGCACACTGGGCCGCTACGCTGTGAACGATCTCAAAGGCAAAAACATCGCGGTCATTGACGACCGTACTGCTTACGGTCAAGGTGTTGCTGATGAATTTGAAAAAGCCGCCAAAGCTGCTGGCGCGACCATCGTGGGCCGTGAGTTCACCACCGACAAAGCCACCGATTTCACCGCCATCTTGACCACGCTCAAAGGCAAAAAGCCTGACGCCGTGTTTTTCGGTGGCATGGACGCTGTGGCTGGCCCCATGATCAAGCAAATGAAGTCTCTTGGCGTGAGCGCTAAATTCATCGGTGGCGACGGCATCTGCACCAACGAAATCATCAAACTTGCAGGCGACGCGATTGGTGACAACCAAGTGTTTTGTGCTGAAGCCGGTGGTATCGATGAAAAATCTGGCAAAGCTTTTGACGAGAAATTCAAAAAGCGCTTCAATGTCGATGTGCAAATTTACGCGCCCTATGTGTATGACGCTGTCAATTTGATGGTCGATGCCATGGTCAAAGCCAATTCATCTGATCCCGCCAAATACCTGCCTGTGTTGGCCAAAACCTCTGGCTACAAAGGCGTTACTGGCAATATTACATTTGACGAAAAAGGCGACGTGAAAAATGGCGCTTTGACTTTGTTCACTTACAAAGGCGGCAAACGCGAAATGATCAAAATCGTTCGTTAAGCTGGCTTGATCTGAAGTTCCCAACTCGTCTTTTGCCAAGCTACGATTTCTTGCTGTAAGAGGTGTTGGGATTGAGGGAACCGCTGTGACCACAGCGGTTCCATCAAGAGCTCAAACCGGTTGGCTTGCTTCTCAGATATGCGAAGTTGTAGTTTTTTATAGTCGGGTTCTCGTCTCGCGTGGCACAAGATGACCGCCAATCGCAGGCACAAAAGCTGGCAGGAAAAGTCTGCATTTGTAAAGTCGACGTCCAGTTTCCTTAGTTTCCCTTTATGCCCTAAAACCAGCAGGCTTAGTCGGTGTAACTCATGGAGCGCAAAACCAGGTGCATCGGTATTGTCCAAAATATAAGCGCTGTGTTTGTGCGAGTCCGTGTGGGATATTTGTGCACCAATCTCG
This sequence comes from Rickettsia typhi, assembly GCA_943325485.2. Taxonomy (GTDB): domain Bacteria; phylum Pseudomonadota; class Gammaproteobacteria; order Burkholderiales; family Burkholderiaceae_C; genus Limnohabitans. Next base: position 16,311 of record CALPPP020000004.1, on the reverse strand, counting down.
TGGAGTTGAGCAGCCCAATCCAATTTTTTTGCGAGTCGCGGCCAGTCTTGTTCTGATGGTTTGTTTGTTGCTAATTGGTCAAGAAAATGGCAAGCGACTTTGCTCACGCGTTTAGCCTGCTCGACATCAACTTGAAAAGCTTTTTGCAATCCAGCGACCGTCACTGAACGGATGTCGTTGGTTTCATCTTCGCGTTCAATCAAGTCATACAACAAACCATGCCGTAACGCACCAGGCGTGACTTGAAGTGCATCAATTTTGAACAGTTCAAGTACCGCATACAAAACAGCCAAGCCACCCCCAATGACGGCGCGGCGGTCATCTTTCAGCCCCTCCATGCGCAAACTGTCTACATGGCCCACACGGATCAGGTGACGCTTGAGCCAATCCAAAGATTCCAATGTGATGGTTTTGTCCGACCATCCTGCGCTACCCAGCACCTCGGCGACGGCGCTGACTGTCCCCGAAGACCCAAAAGCGGTGTCCCAAGCTTTTCTGGGAAAGAAATCTACCGCCTCCTCTAGAACGGCCTTGGCCGCCACTTCTGCTTTGTGAAAAGCGGCTTGCGTGAGCGCTCCATTGGCAAAGTATTTGAGGCTGCTCGATACGCTTCCCAGTCTGTAGCTTTCAAGTTTGGAGGCGTCTTGTTTGACGCCCAAAATGAACTCGGTAGATCTGCCACCAATATCGATGACCAAACGGCGTTCATCGGTTTGCGGTAAAAAATGCGAAACACCTTGGTAAATGAGACGTGCTTCTTCTCTTCCAGACACCACCTCTATGGGAAAACCCAAAAGCTGATGCGCTTTGTTCAAAAAAACCTGTCTATTTTTAGCTTCACGCAAAGTCTGGGTTGCCACGGCCCGTACTTCACTCGCCTTGAAACCAGCCAGTCGTTCAGCAAACCGTGCCAAGCATTCCCAGCCGCGTTCCATGGCTTCTTTGCTGAGGTTGCGATCCTCGTCCAAACCGCTGCCTTGCCGCACGGCTTCCTTGATGTATTCAGCCCTTTGAATCAGTCCATGGCTATAGCGACAAATTTCAAGGCGAAAGCTGTTTGAGCCAAGGTCAACAGCGGCAAGCAGGGTTCCATTTTTCATGGCTACGAGAAGGGGTTCATGTGAGAAAAGATGAAAATGTATATTTTTTTACTATCATATTTTCAGTAAATGCTCAATTATGTGTCGAAAATATGACCAATACATGACAGACTTTGAGGATAAAACTCGAAAAAGCAATATTTCGAGCAGTGAAACTGCAATTAAAGCTGGTGAATGCGTATTTTAAGATTAAAAAATGAGACTTTTTAACCGATATGGCGTTTTCCCTTGGATTAAGACACGATACTGTCATATTCCTTTCTTAGAGTCCTGAAAAGCTAGTCAATTTGTTAGGTCTTTCAAAGTTTTTCAAGGAGAAAAAATGTTCCAAATGAAGTCTTGGTTGATTGCCGCCGGTTTATCAGCCTCTTGCGTGTTGTCCTTCGCCGTCGACATCACAGGTGCTGGCGCAACCTTTCCATTCCCTGTTTACAGCAAATGGTCTGAAGCCTACAACGAGAAAACAGGCGTCAAGCTGAACTACCAGTCCATTGGTTCTTCAGGTGGCATCAAGCAAATCAAAGCCAAAACTGTCGACTTTGGTGCCACAGATGCGCCCCTCAAAGGCGACGAGCTTGAAAAAGAAGGTATGGTTCAGTTTCCCGCCGTGATCGGTGGTGTTGTGCCTATCGTCAACCTTGAAGGCGTCAAGCCCGGTGAGGTCAAATTAAGCGGTGACGTTTTGGCCAAAATTTTCATTGGCTCAATTACCAACTGGCAAGACAAGGAAATCAAAGACCTCAACCCCACCGTGAAATTACCCAGCGCTGAAATTACTGTGGTTCACCGTGCCGATGGTTCTGGAACCACGTTTACTTTCACTGAGTACTTGTCCAAGGTCAGTCCTGCTTGGAAAGACAAAGTGGGTGCGGGTGCTGCCGTTAAATGGCCAGCCGCAAGCTCTGTGGGCGGCAAAGGTAACGAGGGTGTTGCCGCCAATGTGAGTCGCATCAAAAACGCTATCGGCTATGTTGAGTACGCTTACGCTAAGAAAAACAAAATTTCACATGCCAATCTGCGCAACAAAGACGGCCAAGTTGTCGAACCCGATGACTCGACCTTTTCTGCGGCTGCGGCAGGTATCGATTGGTCTAAACACGCTGGTATGGCTGCATCTTTGACAGACGCTGCTGGTGCAAAGTCTTGGCCTATCACCACCGCAACCTTCATCCTGATGTACAAAGAACCTACCAACAAAGCAGCTTCTGCGGAAGTGTTGAAATTCTTTGACTACGCATTCAAGGACGGAAAAAAGATGGCGCTGGAATTAGAGTACGTTCCAATGCCTGACTCGACGACTGACTTCATTCGCAAGAGCGTTTGGTCTAACATTAATTTGAAGTAATTGCGACAGTTTCCCCAAGGCGATGTGTATCGCCTTGGGTTTTCTTTTTGGAGTGTTTATTTCATGAATACCAGCCCAGCAAGCGTCTCAGCTGCCTATGCTCAGAAAATCAGAACGCAATATTTGCAGGATTTTGGTTTTGAAAAGCTGACCATGATTTTTGCGGCGACAACCTTGGTTGCGTTGTTGGGAATTATTGTTTCTTTGTTTATCAGTGCTTGGCCTGCACTTAAAGAATTTGGTATTCCTTTTTTCTACACCGTCGAGTGGGACATCATCAACTCACAATTTGGTGGTTTGATTGCTATTTTTGGTACCGTGGTGACTGCCACGATCGCCATCTTGATCGCCGTTCCTTTGAGTTTTGGTATTGCGGTTTTCTTGACCGAAACCTGTCCCATGCGTTTGCGCAGACCGCTGGGAACTGCCATTGAACTGTTGGCTGCTGTGCCATCCATCATTTATGGCATGTTTGGTTTGTTTGTTTTTGCACCCATCTTTGCTGAATATATTCAACCCGCCATTGCGGGAACCTTGGGGCAACTTCCTGCCATTGGTCAACTTTTCACGGGTGCATTCAACGGCATTGGTATTTTGGCTGCAGGTTTGATTTTGGCGATGATGATTCTGCCTTTTATCGCCTCTGTGATGCGAGATGTATTTGAAATCGTCCCTCCCATTTTGAAAGAATCTGCTTATGGCTTGGGCTGTACCACTTGGGAAGTGGTCACCCATATTGTTCTTCCCTATACCAAAGGCGGTGTGGTGGGTGGCGTGATGTTGGGCTTGGGCCGCGCTTTAGGTGAAACCATGGCGGTCACCTTTGTCATCGGCAATGCCCACAAAATTTCTGGGTCGCTTTTCTCTCCTGGAAACTCGATTGCCTCTACATTGGCCAACGAGTTCGGGGAAGCTGAACCTGGCTTGCATTACTCCTCGCTGTTTGCGCTTGGCTTAGCACTTTTCTTGATTACCTTTGTTGTTTTGTCTTTGGCTAAATGGATGCTGATTCGAGCTGAAAACAAAAAGGGATTTAAAACATGAATGTCCCAAACGCCATGACTTCTACTTCTAGCTACCCCTCACAAATCAACACACCCAAAATGCAAACACAAGAATCCATCAATATGTCTTTGTATGCAAGTCGCAAACGTACAAATTTAATTGGTTTGTTTTTGTCCATGAGCGCCATGACCATTGGCCTGGCTTTTTTGCTCTGGATTTTGGCGATTCTTTTCTACAAAGGTTTTTCCGCCTTCAGTCTTGATTTGTTTTTAAACAAAACCCCCGGTCCAGACTCCGAGAATGGGGGACTGGGAAACGCCATCATTGGTAGCTTGATGATTGTGGTTTCTTGTACCTTGATCAGCACACCCATTGGTGTGATGGCTGGTATTTATTTGTCGGAGTATGGACAAAAAAGCAGATTTTCCGAAGTCACCCGTTTTTTAAATGACATCATGCTGTCTGCACCTTCGATTGTCATTGGTTTGTTCGTCTATGCTTTGGTGGTTGTCAATGTCAAGCACTTTTCTGGATGGGCAGGAACCTTGGCCTTGACCCTGATTGCCATACCTGTTGTCGTGCGAACCACAGAAAACATGCTGAGCTTGGTGCCCGTCAGTTTGCGCGAAGCCGCGTTTGCACTGGGTGCGCCCAAATGGAAAGTCTCTCTGTCTATTGTGTTGAAAGCAGCCCGCAGTGGGGTGATGACGGGTGTGCTTTTGGCACTGGCCAGAGTCAGCGGTGAAACCGCGCCTTTGTTATTCACGGCATTGAACAACCCGTTTTTCTCATTCGATATGAATGCACCCATGGCCAACTTACCTGTTGTGATTTTCCAGTTCGCCATGAGCCCTTACCAAAACTGGGTGGATTTGGCCTGGGGTGGGGCACTGTTAATCACCTTGTCGGTACTGGGATTGAATATTTTTGCCCGAACTTTTTTCAGAGAAAAAGTCTCAGTCTGACCTCCAAAACTTCTCCCTTATTAAAAAAACTTCATTATGCAAACCACTGCCTCACCCGAAGTACTGTCTCAAAATGTTTTGAAAATTCGTAATTTGAATTTTTATTACGGTTCATTTCACAGCCTAAAAAATATCAATCTTGATATCAAAGAGAACTCGGTTACCGCCTTCATTGGGCCTTCGGGTTGCGGTAAATCCACTTTGCTGCGCACTTTGAATCGCATGTATGACCTTTACCCTGGCCAACGGGCTGAAGGTGAAATCATGTTCAACGGTAATAATATTCTTGATGCCAAGCAAGATTTGAATTTGCTTCGTGCTCGCATTGGCATGGTTTTTCAAAAGCCTACGCCGTTCCCTATGTCCATTTACGACAATATTGCCTTTGGCGTTCGCCTATACGAAGATTTATCCCGAACTGAAATGGATGAGCGTGTTGAGTGGGCGTTACAAAAAGCTGCTATTTGGAATGAGGTGAAGGACAAATTAGGTCAAAGCGGTTTGTCACTTTCTGGCGGTCAACAGCAAAGACTTTGTATCGCCAGAGGTATCGCTGTGAAGCCGGCTATTTTGTTGCTGGATGAGCCTACCTCAGCACTTGACCCTATTTCAACCGGCAAGGTAGAGGAGTTGGTGTCTACTCTTAAATCTGAATATACCGTGGTGATTGTGACTCACAATATGCAACAGGCTGCGCGTGTTTCAGATTTCACAGCCTATATGTATCTGGGTGATTTGGTCGAGTTTGGTGAGACTGAACAGGTTTTCTTCAAACCCAAACGAAAAGAAACTGAAGATTACATTACCGGTCGTTTTGGTTGATTTCATTGAAAGTAAACATGCCAGATAAACATTTATCCTCACAATTTGACAACGAACTCAACAGTGTTTCTTCTCGTCTGATGGAGATGGGAGGCCTTGTTGAGTCGCAAATTCAACAAGCTGTTTATGCGCTCTCTCTGTTTGTCGAGAATGTTGCAGATACTGTGATTGAAAACGAGCACAAGGTCAACACAATGGAGGTTGAAATTGACCGTGAGCTCTCCATGATCATTGCCAGAAGGCAACCCACCGCCAACGATTTACGCCTGCTCATGGCTATCTCAAAAGCGACGGCTAATTTGGAAAGAGCTGGAGACGAAGCGGCAAAAATCGCCCGCATGGTGAAGTCCATGATGGCACATGGCGGTTTCAGGGCCTTGCCTTCATCAGAGTTGCGATTAGCCACAGAAATGGCCAGTGATTTGTTAAGAAAATCCTTGGATGCATTTGCCCGTCTCGATACCGCTACAGCTGTCACGATTTTGAAAGAAGATGACCTGATTGACAAAGAGTTTGATGGGTTCGTTCGAAAACTCATTACCTACATGATGGAAGATCCCAGAACCATCAGTTCCAGTCTTGACTTGTTATTTGTTGCCAAAGCTCTGGAGCGGATCGGGGATCACGCAAAAAATATTGCGGAATTGATCATTTACATCGTTAAAGGTGAAGATGTTCGACATTCATCTATCGAGCATATTGAGTCGACCATTCAATCTTTGTGACCATGCGCCATTTACCCAAAGTACTAATTGTTGAGGACGAGTCCTCTATTGCAGAGCTGATTTCAGTCAACTTGCGACACAATGGTATGACCCCCATTTGGGCTGAGGATGGCGAGAGTGCGCAAAGAGAAATCGATGCGGTCTTGCCTGACGTTATTTTGTTGGATTGGATGTTGCCAGGCCAAAGTGGTGTGACTTGGGCGCGTAAGTGGCGAAATGATTCACGCACGAAATCAGTTCCTATTCTGATGCTGACTGCAAAGAGTGCGGAGAACGACAAGGTTTCTGGTTTAGACGCTGGGGCAGATGACTACATCACCAAACCTTTTTCTACACAGGAATTGCTTGCGCGTATTCGGGCGGTTTTGAGAAGACGAACACCTGAGCAAGCGACTGACAGCGTCACCATTGGCTGCTTGCAACTTGACGGCGCTACCCATCGTGTCACTGTGATGGATGCGCCCATCAAGATTGGCCCTACCGAGTTCAAGCTGCTCAATTTTCTTATGCATCATTCAGAGCGTGTGCATACCCGCTCCCAACTTTTGGACAAGGTATGGGGTGATCATGTCTTTATTGAGGAACGTACAGTTGACGTTCATGTCAAAAGATTAAGGGAAGCGCTGGGCGTGGCTGGCGTGATGGTTGAAACTGTTCGTGGAACTGGGTATAGATTGACAGCGCAAGTTCAGCTGGGGTCGGTAAACCAAGCTTGATAATGGGCTCTTTAGCTCTGCCCCGTATGGAGTGGGCAGTGCTAGCATCGTCGGTTATGTTTTTGCGCTTATTTTATTTTTTACTGTTAAACCTGCTGGGCTTTCTTTTGGGGTTTTTAATTCCACATGGTTTGGGCTCATGGCAGGGCGCTTGTGTCGGTATTCTTACCGTATCTTTGTCCCTTTTTCTTTTGGATTCATGGCGATCAATTTTCTTTCTGAATTGGGTAAGGTCTAGCAATATCCTTCATGCGCCTGACCAATCAGGTGTGTGGGGTGAGTCGGCAGATCGCGTACGACGCTTGTTCCGGCAAAAGAATATAGAGCTAAGCGCAAGCGAAGAAAACTTACGGCAGTTTTTATCCGCTATTCAAGCCTCTCCCAATGGCGTTGTTTTGCTAGACACTGAATGGCATATTGTTTGGTCAAATCGAACTGCCTCGCACCATTTGGGAATTGACCCTGAAAAGGACATGCAGCAATTGATAGGTTACTTACTTCGAAATCCAGCTTTCAGTACGTATATACGCTCTGGTCTTTTCGAAAAAGAAATCGTCATTGAAGGACGTGAAAACAGGGCAGAGCATCCACAAAAAATTGCAGTTCAAGTGTTTCCTTATGGTGATGGTCGAAAATTGCTCTTATCGAGAGATGTCACCGCGCTAGAACAAGCCGAGGTGATGCGTCGAGATTTTGTGGCGAATGTTTCACATGAAATAAGAACACCATTGACCGTGTTAGTGGGTTTTGTTGAAACCATGCAAAACTTGAACCTCAGTAAATCTGAGACCCAAGACTTTTTAAAGCTGATGTCGCAGCAAGCGCAGCGAATGCAGACCTTGGTCCAAGATCTATTGACCTTGTCTCAACTTGACGGAAGCCCTTTGCCAAGTGAGTCAGAGTGGTTTGATTTTGATACGCTTTGGAAGAACTGTCATGACGAGGCAATTGGTTTGATGCATGTCATCAATCAAAAGGATGATTCGACCCACCTGCTGAGCTTTGATATGCCCGAGGAATTGCTTGGGTATCAGATTTCAGGCTCCTTAGATGAAATCAAAAGTGCTTTTACAAATCTTGTCAGCAATGCGCTTCGCTACACCCCAAGCGCAGGCGAGGTGACAGTTTCTTGGTTGCGTAGAAATGATCATTTTGAATTCACTGTGAAAGACACAGGTTATGGAATTGCACCAGAACACCTTCCAAGACTGACTGAGCGTTTTTACCGAGTTGACCGAAGCAGATCGCGCGATACAGGCGGCACAGGTTTAGGCTTGGCAATTGTGAAACATGTTATCCAGAGGCATGGTGGGCATTTGCGCATAGACAGCAAATTGAACCTTGGATCTAGCTTTACGTTGGAGTTTCCACATTCAAGGTTAAGACGAAAATCCCTTGAGTTTCATTCTTAACAAAATCAACAAAGATAAGCTCACCAAGAACAATGCAGTGCTGCTGGACAACCAAAATGCTGAAGGTGATTGAAAATAAAGTACCTCATATTTGTAGGCCAGGATAAAACCACCCCCCAACCCTAAGCCCCAAAGCAAACAGCTGTACAAAACAAAGGGGATAAAAACAATCTTTAAGCTTCTTAATACAAAGAAGCACATGGTTTGAATCGCATCAAAAAAATGGTAAATGGCCACAAGACCAATCAGTTGGGCGGTAACTTGAAGTACATGTGGATCACTGACATAAATGGCCGCAATTTCGTTTTGTCCAAACCCAACGATAGCAGCCAATACAAGTGAAATAAGGATTACAAGTTCAAACCCTGAGCGCACAGTTTTTTTCATCATGACCATGTTTTGAGCGCCTATCCAATAACTGGCTCTGGCACTGGTGGCTATCGAAAAGGACAAGGGAACCATGTATAAAAGCGCGGCCAAATTTGCAGCGACCTGATGGCTTGCGGAAGATGAAGTCCCCAATCTGGCAATGAACAATGCCATCATGGTGAACGATGTGACTTCTACAGTCACACTTAAGCCGTTAGGTATTCCCAAACGTGTGATGCGCCCAATATCCTTCATGCATGGCGCATAAAACCTTTTCCAAATACCATAAGGCTCAAAGACAGGACTGCTTCTTAGCAAGCAAAGACTGACAAACAACATGCTGACATTGACAATCACTGTTGCCAATGCACAGCCCTGCAAACCCCTCGGCTCTAGGATGTCAAGTCCAAAAGCCAGAAGGACAGACAAAGGAATTTTGATTGCCAAAGCCGCTACTTGGATGATGGCAACCATCTTTGGTTTGCCCAGACTTTGACTCAAGGTGCTGAACATTCGAAAAAACAAGGCGGGTGGAAGTGCAACAGCCAAAAGAAAAAGATAGTCAAAAATCATGGGGTGCAAGTTTTCGGGTACCTTTGTCCACTTCAAGATCAGTCCTGGGGACAAGAGCGCGGTTATTCCTATAAGACTTAGCAGGCCGAGTAAATACAAACCTTGATGAAATATTTCACCTATTCTTTGGTGTGATTTTGCCCCATGCAACTCTGCAAGAATGGGCAGCATGGCTTGCAATACGCCTAGCAGAGCAACATAAACGGAGATATAAATAGCTGAACTGATGGAGAGTGCCGCCAGTGCCTCAGGGTCGTATCTTCCCGCAACGATAGTGTCAGTGACGCCAAATGAAATGACTGCAAGTTGGCCAACCAATACTGTGAGAGCATGGTTAAGTACCAGTCGCTTTTCACTCATTATGGGTAGGTGCTATGCGTTGATAAATGACGATGTCTTCTCGCTTGTCTGCGGGTCTTCGAATCACCTTGATCTTCATCCAAGATGATTCATCAAAAAACTTTTTGTTCTGTTGAAGATTTGATGGATTTGTAATTAGCCACTCACATGCTGCTGGATCTTTGGTATTTTCAAAATGCATCATTTTGAAGTTGCCATGAAAACCCAATCCTGCAATTTGTGAGCGCGTGAGGTCAAGCGCAAAAACACAGGAGGGTTCTTTTACCCAAGTTTTTACCTGCAAAGCCAAGGGTTTGTAACTTCGTGCGTAATTGAGCAAAGGCATCCACAAGGTCATCAAAAGTACCCAGCACATCAGTGCTCCAGTCGCTGGAAGTATCAAACTTTTCCATACAAACCTTGGGTTCCTGCCCAATCGCCAGATGATTAACTTGCACCAAATGCCCGTTATGAGCAATGCAATGACCGTATGAGCCCACTCGAATTCAGAAACATAGCCAGGCGCTAATCTGCTGACATTGATGGCAGGTTGCGCTGGCCATCCTGTTTGCAGTGACAGCCAAACAACCCAGATAATCAATGCGCCCCCCGAGAAAAATAGCAGGGTGAACCAATCAATCAATGCAGCCACACTTCTCTTTAAGGTGGGTAAAGCGAAGGCAGCCAAACAAGCCAATGCGGGAAGTGAAAGAAGAAGTGTGCGTTCAGGATTTTTGGATGTGATGCTGGCTGTCAAGATGACAAGCCACATGAAAACAGGCAAAACCAAGTGCTGTTGCCAAATGTTTTCTCTCCAATGGTTTCTCCATGTCCAGAGTGTCCAAGCGGCTAAGGGCCAAGCCGGCCAAGTGAACCAGAGCAAAAGTCTCAGCAAGCCTTTCCACTGGGCACTTGCCTCATTCAGGGTGATCAGTTTCCACTGCCATAAATCGACCCAGGATGCGATGGCAATCACACTGAAGCAACCTAAAACCACAATTGCGATAAGTTCAAGCCGTACTTGTTTTTGCTGAACGATTAAAAAAATGATTCCAATGCCAAGCGTTAAAGCCAGAACAGGGGCTCCGCTTATAGCCAATAGGATCAATGAAACATCAAGCATCAAAACCGCATACAAAGGATGTGTCCTAAGCATTGCCGCCGCACAAAAGAGCAGGGCGGTCGAACAAAGCTGTAAAGACAGAGGCGTTGTTTCATGACTGGGTAATGCCATACCCAAGCAAGCAAGCAAGGCAAGCAGGCCAGCATCAGCGACCGCTTTTGCGTAGTCCTCTGGTTTAGCCTCTCCACCAAATGCAAAAGCAACAGGTTGTGCGTGAGGGTTTTTGGCTGAAAAATAAATGGCGTACCAAGTTGCAATAAGGGTGATGAATAAAACTGCGATAAAAGGAACCCTTGCAGCGGCATCGGGGGAGATCCAAGGACTCAATATGGATATGGCAGCAGCACCTAGGGCATATGCAAGTGGCCCCGAAAGTTCAGGCGAACTCCCAGCCATTATGGGATACCAAACTGGAGAATGTCCTTGAGCGATTTCCCACATGTATCCAAAAGACGATACATCAAGAGATTTCCAAGGGTCCCGGTTGATGAGACCTGTCACAACATAAACCAAGCACAGTGATATCAATGCCCACAGCGGCAAGCGTTGGGCTGCTGTTTGGGTAACGATAGCTGGGTTGGGTGTTTTCACTTCAATCGATTTCTAACAAATTTTAAACAGCCATCGTGGACAAAAAAAAACAGCCTGTGGAAAGGCTGTTTTTGTAACGCAAACAAAGCTTACTTGGCTGCTGTTTTGCCGTATTTGTTGCGGAAACGTTCAACGCGTCCACCCATGGTATCGACTGATTTTTGTGTTCCTGTGTAGAAAGGGTGAGATTCGCTAGAAGTGTCAAGCTTGTACAAAGGAAGTTCGCGCCCATCATCCATTTTGATGGTTTCTTTGGTATTCGCACAGGTGCGGGTCACAAATTTGAAACCGTTGGAAAGATCGATAAAGCAAACTTCGCGGTACTGGGGGTGTATTCCCTGTTTCATGGATATTCCTTGTGTCGTTACGACAGCCACACCGGCCATTCCGATGCACTTTTCGCAAATGAGAGAGATTCTAGCTTAGATTGGTCAACCGCCCCGACGCATCATGTCAAAGAAGTCGACATTGGTTTTGGTGGACTTCATGTTCTTGAGCATCAATTCCATGGATTCAATTTCATCTAAATTGTAAATAAACTGCCTCAAAATTCTTGATTTCTGAAGAATTTCAGGTGACAGTAGCAGCTCTTCTTTGCGGGTGCCGCTTCGATTGAGTTGAATCGCTGGGAATACCCTTTTCTCGTAAAGGCGTCTGTCTAAGTGAATCTCACAATTTCCGGTACCTTTGAACTCTTCAAAAATGACCTCATCCATTCGACTGCCGGTATCAATCAGGGCCGTGGCAATGATGGTCAAAGAGCCGCCCTCTTCAACTTTGCGCGCAGCGCCAAAAAAACGTTTGGGACGTTGAAGGGCGTTGGAGTCGACACCGCCTGAGAGCACTTTGCCAGAACTGGGCACTACGTTGTTGTAAGCCCTTGCAAGTCGCGTGATCGAATCGAGCAAGATGACCACATCTTTTTTTAACTCAACCAAGCGCTTGGCTCGCTCAATGACCATTTCTGCCACATGCACGTGACGGGCTGCGGGTTCATCAAATGTGGATGCAATCACCTCACCTTTGACGCTGCGCTGCATTTCAGTCACTTCTTCAGGCCGCTCATCCACCAGCAAAACCATGACATGGCTGTCAGGGTAATTGGCGGTAATGGCATGGGCAATATGCTGCATCATGACTGTTTTGCCACTTTTAGGAGGGGCCACCAACAGCGCTCTTTGTCCTTTACCAATCGGGGCAATGATGTCAATGATGCGACCAGTGATGTTTTCTTCGCCCTTGATATCACGTTCTAAACGCATCTGCTCCTTGGGAAACAAGGGTGTCAAGTTTTCAAACATGACTTTGTGCTTGTTATTTTCAGGCAGATCACCATTGACTTGATCGAGTTTGGTCAGTGCAAAATAACGCTCGCCGTCTTTAGGAATTCGTACCTCACCTTCAATCATGTCGCCTGTGTGAAGGTTGAAGCGTCTGACTTGGCTTGGACTGATGTAAATATCATCTGTGCTTGCTGTATAGCTGGTATCTGGGCTTCGTAAAAAACCAAATCCATCAGGCAAAATTTCAAGCACGCCATCAGCGAAAACTTGTTCTCCGGCACGGGCCCTTTTTTTAATGATGGCAAACATCAGCTCCTGTTTGCGCATGCGGCCTGTATTTTCAATTTCAAGCTCTTCAGCTTGCTTTAATACTTCTGACACATGCAGTGCCTTGAGTTCATTCAGGTGCATAGGAGTACTCCATTAAGGGAGTGTTGATAGCTATCGAGGGGGATGAAACAAGACCAGTCCAGCGGATAGTCTTGAAGTAGTCAGGCGAAGTGCTTGGGAGCAAAAATCGCTGAAGCTATTAAGATTATGACAGGAAAAAAGGCCTTAAGCCAACTGCTGATCAATAAATTCAGTCAATTGAGCCTTGCTTAAGGAGCCTACTTTAGTGGCAGCTAACTGCCCATTTTTAAAAATCATGAGTGTTGGAATGCCTCGGATACCAAATTTCGAAGGAACATCTTTGTTTTCATCAACATTGAGTTTGGTAATCTGAAGCTTTCCTTGGTAGGTTGAGGCGGCCTCGTCCAAGGCAGGTGCAATCATCTTGCAGGGGCCGCACCATTCTGCCCAGAAGTCCACCAAAACAGGTTGTTCTGATTGAAGAACAACGGTCTCAAAGTTGCTGTCAGAAATATGCTGAATGAGTTCGCTAGCCATATAGTAGTCCTTTGTTTTGGGCAATTTTAGAATAATTCTGCTTCCCCTGGTGTTTAGGCATTTTCGCCAGTTTTGATCCCTAGAATAAGTCCACCTATGTTTGTACATCTTCGACTCCATACTGAATACTCTGTCGCAGATGGCACATGCCGAATTGACGATGTGGTCAAGCGTGCAGTTGAATTCTCGCAACCTGCTTTAGCCATCACCGACATACATAATTTGTTTGGTGCGGTTAAATTTTATTCGGCAAGCAGGCATTCGGGTGTGCAGCCTATCTTAGGCGCTGAAGTGCATTTGACACTGAGCGATAGCAGCATAACTGCTGCAAATTCCAAAATCTTGCTTCTGGTCCAATCGCAAAAAGGCTACTTGAACTTGTGTGAGTTGCTTACACGTTCATGGATTCAGCAGGATGTGAAATCCCACCAACCTCATGTTAGGTGGGCTTGGTTGACAGAATTGTCCGAGGGTTTGATTTTTTTGTCTGGGGGGCAACTTGGTCATATCGGACAGAACTTGCTGCTTGGCAACGAAGAACAGGCCGAAAAAATCTGCAATGACTTGTCAAGATTATTTCCCAATCGTTTTTATGTGGAATTGCAAAGAGCAGGAAGAGCCAATGAAGAGCGTTACATTGCCTCGGCCGTAGCATTGGCGTCTAAGTTAAATCTCCCTGTGGTTGCAACTCACCCCATTCAATTTTTAGAGGCCCAAGACTATGAGGCCCACGAGGCCAGAGTCTGCATTTCTCAAGGCGAGATTCTTGGCAACTCCAAACGCTTGAGGTTGTTTACGCGTGAACAATACTTTAAAAGTTCTGAGGAAATGAAGGTGTTATTTGCCGATATTCCCAGTGCAATTGTTAACACTGTGAACATTGCAAAGCGTTGCCATATGCAACTCTCCCTAGGAAAACCGCAACTTCCTGAGTACCCCACACCACTGGAAAATGGCCAAAGAATTCCTATCGACGTTTATTTCAGACAAGTTTCTCAGGCTGGCTTGTCGGAAAGATTAAACAAACTCTTTCCAAGCGCGCAAGACAGGTTGGAGGTGCAAGCAAGCTATGAAGCACGGCTTGAGTTCGAAATTCAAACTATTTTGAAGATGGGTTTTCCAGGGTATTTCTTAATTGTCAGTGACTTCATCAATTGGGCCAAGAACAATGGTTGCCCTGTCGGGCCTGGCAGGGGTTCAGGCGCAGGTTCATTGGTCGCGTATTCGCTCAAAATCACTGACCTTGACCCTTTGCGGTATGGTTTACTTTTTGAGCGTTTTTTGAACCCAGAACGCGTATCCATGCCCGACTTTGATATTGATTTCTGTCAAACAAACAGAGACCGCGTGATTGACTACGTCAAAGAAAAGTACGGCAGAGGAGCTGTTAGCCAAATCGTGACTTTCGGCACAATGGCTGCTAGGGCTGCGATACGGGATGTTGGCCGCACACTCGATATGAGCTACCCGTTTTGTGATGGATTGTCTAAACTCATTCCGAATAAGCCCGGTCAGCACATAACGATTGCCTTGGCTATGGAACAGGAGCCACTGTTGGCCCAGCGCTATGCCAATGAAGACGAAGTCAAGATACTTCTTAACCTTGCACAAAATTTAGAAGGCTTGACGCGAAATGTAGGCATGCATGCAGGTGGTGTTCTTATTGCGCCTGGCAAGTTGACAGACTTTTGTCCTCTTTACCAACAGTCAGGCAGTCCTTCGTCTGTCAGTCAATTTGACAAGGACGATGTTGAAGCGGTTGGCTTGGTGAAATTTGACTTCTTAGGCTTGGCAACATTAACGATCCTAGAAAACGCAAAAAATTTGATCGTGAAAAAAGAAGGGGTTTCGACACTCTGGTCTTTGGATGACATACCCCTTGATGACGCCATCACTTACAAATTGTTTTCCGAGGGAAGAACCGAGGCTGTATTCCAATTCGAGAGCCGGGGTATGCAAGCCATGCTCAAAGATGCAAAGCCTTCGCGGCTTGAAGACCTGATTATCTTGAATGCGCTTTTCCGACCTGGGCCCATGGCACTTATTCCTACTTTTGTGGCGCGTAAACATGGCCGTGAGCCTGTTGTTTACCCTCACCCTTTGGTTTCAGACGTGCTAGCGGAAACCTATGGAATCATGGTTTATCAAGAGCAGGTGATGCAGACAGCCCAAATATTGGGTGGCTATAGCTTGGGGGGTGCGGATTTATTGCGCAGGGCCATGGGCAAGAAAAAAGCAGATGAAATGGCCTTGCACCGCTCTGTATTTCGTCAAGGCGCAGAGAAAAATAGCATATCAACCGAGCAAGCAGATGCTATTTTCGATTTAATGGAGGAATTTGCTGGATACGGTTTTAACAAATCACATGCTGCCGCCTATTCTTTATTGGCTTATCAAACCGCATGGATCAAAGTCCACCATACCGCCGAATTTTTTTGCGCCAATATGACGGTTGAAATGGGGGACACAGATAAGCTGAAAATTCTTTTTGATGACGCCGTTTCATTTGGCATAAATTTTGAAAATCCCAACATCAACACGGGTGAGTATGTTTTTATTCCGCTTGGTGGGCAAAAGATCAGCTATGGTTTGGGCGCCGTCAAAGGGACAGGACAGTTGGCTATTGCAGAGATTGTTGAAGTTCGTCGTGTTGGCGGAAACTTCACTAGCCTGTTTGATTTTTGTACACGTGTTGATCGAACCAAAGTCAATAAACGATCTGTAGAAGCCCTGATTAAATCTGGCGCATTCGACTGTATTTCTTGCGACAGATCGTCTGTCTTGTCTTCGGTGGATTTAGCCTGGGATTACGCTCAGTCGCAGGCTAACAATCTGCATCAGGTAGGTCTATTTGATGCAGGGCATGGGGCGCATTCGCAAGAGCCACCGCTTAAATCCGCAACCCCTTGGACCATTCGTGAGCGTTTGACCCATGAAAAATCTGCACTAGGTTTTCATCTTTCAGGCCACTTATTTGAAGAATATGCAGCAGAGGTTAGAAAGTTTATCAAGACCTCTTTGCAAACCCTAACTGAATCGAAGGATCCGCAGTGGG
>CALPPP020000003.1 GCA_943325485.2 Rickettsia typhi | reverse complement strand
CCCACAATCACATCTTGTCCGGAGTCAATGCGAGCTTGCTTGTCAGCAGCCGCAGCTTCGATTTTCAATTTCGCCCAACCAGAATCGACAGCTTTGGTCATGCCACCCATGGCATTGACTTCTTCAATGATTTTCCATGCTTCGTCAGCCATTTCTTGCGTGACCGTCTCCATCATGTAGCTGCCAGCCCATGGATCGATCACGTTGCTGATGTGGGTCTCCTCTTGAATAATCAATTGGGTGTTTCTCGCAATACGAGAAGAAAATTCGGTAGGCAAAGCAATCGCTTCATCAAAGCTATTGGTATGCAGACTTTGAGTGCCCCCAAAAACTGCCGCCATCGCTTCAATGGTAGTGCGCACAATGTTGTTGTAGGGGTCTTGCTCAGTCAAACTCCAACCAGAGGTTTGACAGTGGGTTCGCAACATCATGCTCTTTGGATTTTTTGCGTCGAAATCTTTCATGATTCGAAACCATAAAAGCCTTGCTGCCCGCATTTTGGCAATCTCAAGGTAAAAATTCATGCCTATCGCCCAAAAAAACGATAAGCGAGGCGCAAACGAATCCACATCCAAGCCTTTGGCTAAAGCGGTTCGGACATATTCTTGCCCATCGGCCAAAGTCAGGGCGAGTTCTAAAGACTGGTTGGCACCAGCCTCCTGCATGTGATAGCCGCTGATGCTGATGGAATTGAATTTCGGCATGTGCTGGGCGGTGTAGGCGATGATGTCACCCACGATCCGCATACTGGGTTCAGGCGGGTAAATATACGTATTTCGCACCATGAACTCTTTCAGAATATCGTTCTGAATTGTTCCACTCAGCTGCTCTTGACTGACGCCCTGCTCTTCGGCCGCAACAATATAGCCAGCAAGAACCGGCAATACTGCGCCATTCATGGTCATAGAAACAGAGACTTTGTCTAGTGGGATTTGATCAAACAAGATCTTCATATCCTCGACAGAGTCAATTGCCACACCCGCTTTACCGACATCACCCATGACCCTTGGATGATCTGAGTCATAACCTCTGTGGGTGGCCAAATCGAAAGCAACCGATACCCCTTGACCACCACTTGCCAATGCTTTTCTGTAAAAAGCATTGGATTCTTCAGCCGTTGAAAACCCAGCATACTGACGAATGGTCCAAGGACGCACGGCATACATGGTTGCTTGTGGACCTCTTAGGTAGGGCGCAAAACCTGGCAAGGTGTCTGTATGCATAAGACCTTGCAAATCTTTGGCTGTGTACAAGGGCTTGATAGAAATTCCGTCAGGCGTATTCCAATTCAACCCCAAAAGATCAGAACCAGGGGAAGATTTTTGGGCGGCATCAGCCCATTGCTGCAAAGATGCTTGCGGGTACAAAGATTTTTCTTGGCTCATAATAAAAATCAATTCTTGACACAATCTGCAAAATAATGGGTCTTGCCTTGATCGTCTTTCACTTCAACCAGTCCATGGATATCTGTTTCAAAACCAGGGCATTGCAGGTTGAACTCACGTGCAAATTTTAAATAGTCGATGATTTTTTTATTGAACACTTCGCCAGGAATCAGCAGTGGAATGCCTGGAGGATAAGGCGTGACCAAGCTTGTTGTGATGCGGCCTTCTAATTCGTCGATGGGAACTCTCTCTGTGTTGCGATGGGCTATTTGAGAGTAAGCATCACTGGGCTTCATCGCAGGTTTAAGGTCGCTCAAATACATTTCTGTGGTGAGTTTTGCTATGTCAAATTTTGAATACAAGGAATGAATATGGTGGCATAAGTCACGCAGGCCCATCCTTTCATAACGTGCATACTTTTGACAAAACTCGGGCAAGATGCGCCACATAGGCTGATTTCTGTCGTAATCGTCTTTGAACTGCTGCAAAGCGGTTAACAAAGAATTCCAACGTCCCTTGGTGATGCCAATGGTGAACATGATGAAAAAACTGTAGAGACCAGTTTTTTCAACAATCACGCCATGTTCTGCTAAAAATTTTGTCACGATGCTTGCAGGAATACCGGCCTTGTCAAACTTGCCATCCAAATTCAAGCCAGGCGTGACGATCGTTGCCTTGATGGGGTCCAGCATATTGAAACCGTCAGCTAAATCACCAAAGCCATGCCAATTGGGGTCTTCATTTTTCTTTTTACGCCCCTTTTTCTCCGCTTTGATGATCCAGTTATCCGCGCGACCAATTCCATCATCCACCAGGTTTTCTGGCCCCCACACCTTGAACCACCAATCCTTGCCGTATTCGGCATCCACCTTGCGCATGGCGCGACGAAAATCTAAAGCCTCCGCAATGCTTTCTTCAACCAAAGCGGTTCCGCCGGGAGGCTCCATCATGGCAGCAGCCACATCGCAACTGGCAATGATGCTGTATTGAGGACTTGTGCTGGTGTGCATCAAATAGGCTTCATTGAACAAATGCCTGTCTAAGTGATGTGTTTGAGAGTCTTGCACCAACACATGGCTTGCTTGACTGATGCCCGCAAGCAGCTTATGGACGGACTGTGTGGAATAAACCATCGCTTCTTTGGGTCTGATACGCTTTTTACCCATGGCATGGTAAGTGCCGTAAAAAGGATGAAAAGCCGCATGGGGCAACCAAGCCTCGTCAAAGTGCAAGTTGGGAATATAGCCATCCAACATGTTCTTGATGGTTTCTGTGTTGTACAAAACACCGTCATAAGTGGATTGGGTCAGGGTCAATACCTTGGGTTTGAGTGTGCTACTTGCTTTTCCCTTGAGCAAAGGGTTGGCTTTGATTTTGGCTTCAATCGCAGCAGGTTCAAACTCGCTCTGGGGAATAGGACCAATGATGCCGAAATGGTTTCTTGTGGGTTTGAGAAAAACAGGAATAGCGCCGGTCATGATGATGGAGTGCAAAACGGATTTGTGGCAGTTTCTGTCCACCACCACCACGTCCCCTGGCGCTACCGTGTGGTGCCACACAATTTTGTTGGACGTGCTGGTGCCATTGGTAACGAAAAAACAATGGTCAGCATTGAAAATTCTCGCTGCATTTCGTTCACTTTCGCCGATAGCGCCGTCATGGTCAAGCAGTTGCCCTAGTTCCTCAACCGCATTGCAAACGTCGGCTCTGAGCATGTTTTCGCCAAAAAACTGATGAAACATTTGACCCACAGGGCTCTTAAGAAAAGCAACACCACCCGAATGCCCAGGGCAATGCCATGAGTAGGAGCCGTCCTCTGCGTAATCCAGCAAAGCTTTGAAAAAAGGTGGCTGAACCCCCTCTAAATAACTTTTAGCCTCGCGAATGATGTGTCTCGCAACGAACTCAGGGGTGTCCTCAAACATATGGATGAAGCCATGCAACTCTCGCAAAATGTCATTGGGCAAATGACGTGACGTCTTTGTTTCACCGTAGACATAAATGGGGACATCCGTATTTTTACGCCGAACTTCGTCAATAAAACTTCGAAGGTTCACCACGGCAGGGTCTAAATCTGGACCAGGCGTGAATTCTTCATCGTCGATTGAAAGAATAAAAGCGCTTGCACGTGATTGCTGTTGTGCAAACTGACTCAAGTCGCCATAGCTGGTGACGCCCATGACTTCATAGCCTTCGCTTTCAATAGCTTGGGCCAGCGCTCGAATACCAAGCCCCGAGGTATTTTCAGAACGAAAGTCTTCGTCAATGATGACGATGGGGAAACGAAATTTCATCAGCTACTCCGAGCGAGGTCAAACACAATAGAACAAAGTCTGAAGTTTACCTGTCGAGCGCACTGATACAATGAAAAGACTGGAGAGGTGGATGAGCGGTTTAAGTCGCACGCCTGGAAAGCGTGTGAGGGTTAATAGCCCTCCGCGGGTTCGAATCCCGCCCTCTCCGCCAATTAAGCAGCCATCAAAAACACAAAACCAGCCCTTGGGCTGGTTTTTTTATTTTTTGGCGTCGTCAGATTTGAACCACCCACCGACAGTATCTGTAACCGAGTCATAGGCAGATGACATCGTAGAGCAAGCACTCAGGCAAAAGCTCATACAAAAAACAATTGAAATAGATTTGAGGGTGCGAGTCATGGTTTTCCTAAAAAGTTATAAAAGCCGGTAAACGGATGATAATGGACTTGAACAGGCCACGAAGACTGAAAGTTGGCGCTTTGGTATTAAAAACAAAAAATTCTTCGACCGTCTTGTCAATGCCCTAGAGCATATCGGGCGACTGGACAGTGACCAATACGGATTGATCTCCCTCTTGACGCAAGCGCGAGCGCAACCACCATACAGCGCCTTTTTTCACTGAGCAGTCTGGCTTTTGAAATCCTAGCACCTTGGCAACAGCTTCACCCAAGGTTGGTTGATGACCAATCACCAGTACTGTATTTTTGCTTGACGGCCACTGCACAGCAGCCAGCAACATATCGGCCGTACTTTGCGGCGTGATCGCAGAACTCAGCTTGTATTTTCGACCCAAAGCCATTGCAGTCTGCTCTGTGCGCTTGGCAGGACTGCAGAGAATACGTGTTCCCTCTGGCAATTGCCGTTCAAGCCATTGGGCCATTCGAATCGCTTGCCTTTCACCGCGGGGCGTCAAGCATCTGCTCATATCGTCCTCACCAGGGGCAGCTTCATGGGCTTCGGCATGTCGCCACAAGATCAAGTCCATATCAATTTGCTTTCCGGTATCTTTTCATCAATTCAGTTTGAGCACTCAGACCCGCAGAAGAGCCTGCAACAAATTGCGGGTGGTAAGAGCCATCGGCATTGAGCAACCAAGCGTCTGAAGAGTCATACAAATAAGCAACCAAGCATTCATCCACGATTCTTTGGCGAAGCTTGACGTCTAAAACTGGCCAAGCTATTTCAATGCGCCGCATCATGTTTCTGTTCATCCAGTCAGCACTAGATAAATACAACTCCTCTTTGTCTCCAGAGCGAAAGTAAAAGACCCGCGAATGCTCTAAAAATCGTCCGATGATAGATCTCACACGGATGTTGTCTGTGAATCCAAGATTTGACGCGGGAAGAATACAAGAGCCCCGAACAATCAAGTCAATTTTGATACCACACTGACCCGCTCTAACCAAATCTTTAGCCAGACTTTGGTCTGTCAAACTGTTCATTTTTAAGATGATCCGCCCAGGAATACCGTCCTTTGACGCCTTGATTAACTGATCAATGGTGGCGCTTAATTTGGATTGCAAATTAAAAGGTGCAACCCAAAGATGCTTCAACTTGGGCAAGCGCCTCTGACTGGCAAGTTGTGAAAAAACATGTTCAATATCAGAAGTGATTTGACTATTTGAAGTTAAGTAACTGATATCTGTATAAAGTCTTGCTGTGCGAGCGTTGTAGTTTCCGGTCGATAGATGTGCATATCGAACCAGGCGATTACCCTCCTTACGGGTAATCAAAAGCATTTTTGCATGTGTCTTAAGGCCGACCACACCATAAACCACCTGTGCACCTATAGACTCAAGTCGCTCTGCCCAATTGATGTTGGCCTCTTCATCAAAGCGGGCCTTGATCTCCACGACTGCAGTCACTTCTTTGCCTCGACGTACAGCCTCTCTCAGCAGATCCATTAACTCCGAATCTATGCCCGTTCGGTATATGGTTTGCTTGATTGCCAATACCTTAGGGTCGTTGACAGCTTGCCGTAAAAAATCCAATACCCCAGAGAAATTCTCAAAAGGTTGATGAATCAAAACATCTTCTTTTTGAAGCCTGTCAAAAATAACTTCTTCTTTATTCAGTTGATGCGGGTATGAGCCCTGGTGAGGCGGGAAAAGCAATTCTGGTTTATCTACCAAATCGATGATTTGACTCAAGCGGACCAAATTCACTGGACCATGCACTCGGTATAAAGCATTGGAGGGCAGCTTAAACTGATGCATCAAAAAATTTGCCAGGTGATCTGAGCAACCCGCAGAGACTTCGAGGCGAACCGCTCGCCCAAACTGCCTATGCTCTAACCCATGCCGCAAAGCTGTCCTCAGATTTGTCACATCCTCCTCGTCGACAAGCAGGTCGGAATCACGGGTCACCCGAAACTGGGAAAAATGACCCACTACGCGGTCAGGGAATAAATCAGTTAAATGAGAGCGAATAACACTGGAGAGGGTCACCATCAGAGTCGTTGATGAGCCACGAAGTTTGGCAGGTAACTTGATCACTCTGGGCAAAGATCGCGGCACCTTCACAATCGCTATTTCATTTTCGCGTCCAAAAGCATCTTTCCCAGACAATTTCACAATGAAATTGAGAGATTTGTTTGCCACCATCGGAAAGGGGTGAGCAGGGTCCAAACCAATCGGGGTCAAAAGCGGTTTAACCTCACGGTCAAAATACTCTTTCACCCATTTTTTTTGAGCTAGGTTTCTTTCGCTATGGGTAATAAGGTGTATGCCATTTGCTTCAAACGCAGGGATCAACTCTTCATTGAAAACTCTGTATTGCTCATCAACCAAATCATGGGCCGAGGCGGAAATTTGTTTGTAGGTTTCTTCTGTGAAAGAAGATTTATCAGCTTTTTTATCAAGGCCATGCAGATGAAGCGCAACCCTTACCTCAAAAAACTCATCCATATTTGAAGAAACTATACATAAATAGCGTAATCTTTCGAGCAAAGGTACATATTTCCTCTTGGCCCAGTCCAATACCCTTAAATTAAATAGCAGGGTGCTTGCATCACGATCAATAAAATCTTTCATACTGCCTTTGCAAAAAGATTGGCTTTCACCATGCTATTTTGAAACATTAGATGCATTAAATATTTCAAAATTGTGACAAGCATTCGGCCAAATATGACGCGTATTTTGCTGAGATTTTTTCTTCTTTAGCTTCTACCATGATGCGCAAAAGCGGCTCTGTTCCACTTTCACGGATCAATACCCGGCCATTTGGGCCTAACTCTTTTTCAACACTGGCAATACGCGACTGAAACTCTGGATGAGTGCGCCAATCTAGGTCAGAAGGAATTGAAATATTTAATAAACACTGCGGAAACAAAGGTACAGCCTGTAGCAATTCATAAAGGCTTGATTTCATTCGCAAACAAGCCTGTAATACTTGCAAGGCGCTGATCAAACCATCCCCAGTTGAATGCTTGTCCAACATCAGCAAATGGCCAGAACCCTCTCCACCCAATACCCAAGCCTGCGAAGTAAGTTCTTCTAAAACATATCTGTCGCCAACCTTGGATCGTGAAAGCTTGATATTTAACTTTCGCAAACCCTCTTCAATGGCGTAATTCGTCATCAAGGTACCGACAACGCCTGGTACCGTTTCGCCTTGATTGATTCGATCGAGTGCCAGGACATACAAAAGTTGATCGCCGTTATAAAGTCGACCTTTGTCGTCGACCCATTGCAATCTATCGGCATCTCCATCAAGCGCAATACCAAAGTCGGCATGATGGGAAAGGACCGCCTCCACCAATGCTTGTGGGTGGGTAGCGCCTACGTCCTGGTTGATATTGACCCCATTGGGGGCGCACCCAAGCGAAATGACTTCAGCACCTAGTTCTGCAAAGATTTTGGGGGCCACCAAGTAGGCTGCGCCATGGGCTGCATCGACCACAATTTTTTTGCCTTTAAGGGTCAATTGGTTATCGAAAGTGCTTTTGCAAAACTCTATGTAGCGTCCTGCTGCATCATCGAGTCGCTTTGCCTTGCCCAAGTGAATCGATTCCACCCACTGCGGCTCTTGCGATAAAGCCGCCTCAACAGCCAACTCCCAAGCGTCATCCAACTTAGCACCCGCAGCAGAAAAAAACTTGACACCGTTGTCATGAAAAGGGTTGTGGGACGCGCTGATGACCACCCCTAAGGATGCTCTGAGTGCCCGCGTAAGGTAGGCAACAGCAGGGGTAGGAATGGGGCCAAGTAAAACAACATCTACACCAGCTGAATTAAAGCCCGCCTCGAGTGCAGACTCCAACATATAGCCAGATATCCTGGTGTCCTTGCCAATCAAAACCTGTGGGCGAGGATCGTGTTGCTTTAAAACTTGACCTACAGCATGGGCCAAGCGAAGCATGAAGTCAGGCGTGATGGGGAATTGACCTACAGTTCCACGTATGCCATCGGTACCAAAGTAGAGTCTTTTCATAGGGAAATAAGATTATTGAGCTTAGCTAATATTGTCGCAAATACCTGCATTTGCCTTCCAGACAGACAATGCGGCAACTGTCTGAGCGACCGCATGCACTCTCAAAATTCTTGCTCCACGCTCTAGCGCGAGTACTGCAGCCGCCACGCTTGGCACCAATCTTTCGTCTACACCTAAGCCACTGACAGCACCCAGGGAAGATTTATTCGACCAACCCACCATGATGGGTCGTCCGAAATGAAGCAGTAGCGACTGCTTACGCAAAATTTCAAAATTCTGAGCAACAGATTTGCCAAACCCAATGCCAGGGTCAAGCACAACTCGGCTTTGATCAATGCCAGCTTTATCTGCCAAAGTAAGTTGCTTTTGAAAAAAAACATTCAAGTCATCCATGACATTGCCGGTCATTGGATGTAATTGCATGGTGGCAGGTTCGCCGTGCATATGCATCATGCAAAGCCCACATCGGCTCGCAGCCACAGCTTTCATAGCGCCTGTTTGGCGAAAAGCCCAAACATCATTAACGATATCAACACCTGCGTCCAAAGCCTTTTTCATTGTTAGAGGATGGTAGGTATCGACAGATACAGGAATATTCCATTGGATGACTTGTTGCAAAACGGGGGCAAGACGTTGCCACTCTTCCTCAGCGTTCAAAGCCTTCGCACCGGGTCGAGTGGACTCGCCACCAATATCCACAATATGGGCGCCTTCTTGGACCAATTTTTCTGCATGAGAAATTGCTGCAACGCTATTTGCATAGTGCCCTCCATCTGAAAAAGAATCAGGTGTGACGTTGACGATGCCCATCACCAGAGGATGGGTCACATCCAACTCAAATCGAGTGGTTCGCCACAAAGCAACATGGGGCCGAGGCCCCATGTTCATTGTCGATTCAGCTACGGCCATTAGGCAGCGGTAGGTGACGGGTTAGGTTGCACGGCAGGTGTTCCACCACCACTTCCATCGCCAGAAGATGGTGTGCGTGGGGTCCAGTCCTTGGGTGGACGGGGAGGACGGCCAGCCATGATGTCGTCGAGTTGATCGCTGTCGATGGTTTCCCATTCAAGCAAGGCCTTGGCCATTGCATGCATCTTGTCTGAGTTGTCTTCAATCAAACGACGCGCAAGCGAGTATTGCTCATCAATGATTCGACGAACTTCAGCGTCTACCTTTTGCATGGTGGACTCACTCATATTGGTAGTTTTGGTGACTGAGCGACCTAAAAATACTTCGCCTTCATTTTCTGCGTAAACCATGGGGCCTAATGCCTCGGTCATCCCATAGCGCATGACCATGTCTCGGGCAATCTGGGTGGCTCTTTCAAAATCATTTGAAGCACCCGTGGTCATTTGGTTCATGAAGACTTCTTCAGCAATACGTCCACCAAACAACATGCTGATTTGACTCAACATATAGGTGCGGTCATAGCTGTAGCGGTCTGCCTCGGGAAGACTCATGGTGACACCAAGAGCCCTGCCGCGTGGAATGACAGTGACTTTATGGACTGGATCGCATTTAGGCAAAAGCTTGCCAATCAAAGCGTGACCTGACTCATGGTAGGCCGTATTACGTCGCTCTTCTTCGGGCATGACCATGCTTCTGCGCTCAGGCCCCATCAAGATTTTGTCTTTGGCTTTTTCGAAATCTTGCATTTCGACCACACGGGCATTGCGACGTGCTGCCATTAAAGCAGCTTCGTTGGTCAGATTGGCCAAATCTGCACCACTCATACCAGGTGTCCCACGCGCAATGACGCTGGGAGAAACATCTTGCCCCACAGGAATCTTGCGCATATGCACATTGAGGATTTGCTCACGGCCCCGAATGTCGGGCAAGGTCACATAAACCTGGCGGTCGAAACGGCCTGGGCGCAACAAAGCAGCGTCCAAAATATCGGGGCGGTTGGTGGCAGCCACCACGATCACGCCTAAGTTGGTTTCAAAGCCGTCCATTTCGACCAGCATTTGGTTCAGGGTTTGCTCGCGCTCGTCATTGCCCCCGCCCAAGCCTGCGCCACGTTGGCGACCCACTGCATCGATTTCATCGATGAAGATGATGCAGGGTGCGTTTTTCTTGGCGTTCTCGAACATGTCGCGCACGCGGGCTGCGCCCACGCCCACAAACATCTCGACAAAGTCGGAGCCGGAGATGCTAAAGAAAGGCACTTTGGCCTCACCTGCAATGCCCTTGGCCAACAAAGTTTTTCCCGTTCCCGGGGGGCCCACCAGCAACAAACCTCGAGGAATGCGACCGCCAAGTTTTTGGAATTTTTGCGGGTCTTTCAAGAAGTCGACCACCTCTTTGACTTCTTCTTTGGCCTCGTCGCAACCTGCCACATCGGCAAAGGTCACGGTGTTGTTGTTTTCGTCCAGCATGCGCGCTTTACTTTTGCCAAAGCTGAAAGCACCGCCTTTGCCACCGCCTTGCATTTGGCGCATGAAGTACACCCAGACACCAATCAGCAACAGCATCGGACCCCAGCTGACCAACAAAGTCATGAGCAAAGAGCCTTCTTCGCGCGGCTTGACATCAAACTTGACGTTGTTGGAGATCAGGTCGCCGACCAAGCCGCGGTCAAGATAAGTAGCGTTGGTGCGAACCTTGCGGTCATCGGTTGTCGTCGCGATGATTTCGGTTCCACCCTGCCCCTCCTGAATAGTTGCTGACTTGATACGCTTGGCTCGAACTTCTTCCAGAAAATCGGAATATGCCAAATAGCCATTGCCAGCACCACCACGGGTATCAAATTGCTTGAAAACTGTAAAAAGTACCAAGGCAATCACTAACCAAACGGCCACTTTAGAAAACCAAGGGTTGTTCAATGCAGACTCCAGTCAAAGCAAATAAGGGGATACATAAAAATAGCTTGTGGCCATTTTAGGCTTTTCAAGCTGAAAAGATACTTTTGTGTGTTTTCTGCCATATAAATGGTGCGGTTTTTGATTCAAATCATCACTTCAAGCCAATTCCAACTATAAAGTTCTCAGAAGAATTGCTTCTGCTGGCCTTTGGCTTTATGGGCTTAACAACCTTGAATGTGTCTTTAAACAGCTTAACCAATTGGGAATAACCGCTGCCGTGAAAGACTTTCACCACCAACGCACCGTGGGGGCTGAGATGGGAAACGGCAAACTCTACCGCCAACTCCACCAAATGCGCCATTCGGGCAGCATCAGCAGACTCGATCCCAGATAAATTGGGTGCCATGTCAGAAATCACTGTATCGACACTGCGCCCAGCTAGGTGTTCGACGAGTTGGGTCATCACTTCTGGTTCGCGAAAATCCCCTTGCAGAAAATGGACGCCCTCTATGGCGTCCATTGGCAATATATCCAGTGCAATGACGGTTCCATCCAATTCACCAACGGCAGCACCCTGTGGTGCCATACAACGGCGTGTGTACTGACTCCAAGCCCCAGGAGCACTGCCAAGATCGACAACAACCATACCCGGGCGAATCAGGTTCAGGGTCTCGTTAATTTCTTTGAGTTTGTAGGCTGCCCTAGCGCGATAGCCTTCTTTTTTTGCAAGCTTGACATAGGGGTCATTCACATGGTCGTTCAACCACGATTTATTGACTTTCTTGCTTTGCGTTTTGACTTTCAAACATGCTTCCTTGTGCTGAGAAGATAATACCCGTTATGGCCTCAATAAAACTCACCCCTGTACAAAGAAAAACGCATCGCGCTTTAGCCCATCACCTCGACCCTGTTGTGATGATTGGCAACGACGGCCTGACCTCTGCCGTCGTCAAAGAAACTGATCGTGCTTTAACCTCGCATGGACTCATCAAAATCCGAGTTCTTGGTGACGATAGGCAGGCAAGAGAAGTTATTTTTCAAGCGCTTGCCGATCAACTCAATGCGGCGCCGATTCAACATATTGGAAAGTTATTGGTGCTTTGGCGACCACAAGCTGAAAAAGAAAAACCAGCCAAAGAAGAACGACAAGCTGGGCCACGGGAATTCAAGGTTCTGAAATACAGCAAGCGAGGCGGCCAAAGACCTGAAATGAAACGCGTCACTGTTTTGGGCAACGAAAGACTGACGGCGGGCGGTCAAATCAAACGCGCTAAACCCAAAATCAAATCCATCAAAAAAAGCGCTCAGAGCGAATAGCGCATCCTAAAGATAGGACACCTTGACGATTTCGTAGCCTTTGACGCCCCCTGGGGCTTCTACTTTGGCAATATCGCCCTCTTCTTTACCAATGAGCGCTCTGGCTATGGGGCTGCTGATATTGATGAGACCAAGCTTTAAATCAGCCTCATCCTCTCCCACAATTTGGTAGGTGACAAGCTCTCCAGAAGTTTCTTCTTCAAGCTCAACCGTTGCACCAAAAACAACGCGTCCACCAGCATCAACAGAAGAAGGGTCGATGATTTGTGCAATTGAGAGTTTGCTCTCAATCTCTTGGATACGTCCTTCAATAAAACCCTGCCTGTCTTTGGCCGCGTCATATTCAGCGTTTTCACTCAAGTCACCTTGAGCACGAGCCTCGGCGATGGCATTGATCACCCATGGTCGATCCACGGTTTTGAGGGTGTGCAACTCTTGTTTGAGCTTTTCTGCGCCGCGTTTAGTGATGGGTATCGTTGCCATGGGGTGTCCAAATAAAAATCACGCCACCAATTGGGCGTGCAATTCCTGCAGAGAATAGACATCTAAATTGTCAAGGTATTTCATTCCCTCAACAGCAGCTTGTGCACCAGCGATCGTCGTGAAAGTGGTCACCCTAGCAAGAAGTGAAGAGATGCGAATTTGGCGTGAATCTGCGATAGCGTTGCGACGCTCTTCAACTGTATTGATGACCAAAGCAATCTCATTGTTTTTAAGCATATCCACCACATGAGGGCGCCCTTCAGTCACCTTGTTCACAGCCACCACATTCAGGCCAGCGGCGCTGATAGCCGCAGCCGTGCCCTTGGTAGCCACCAATTCAAAGCCATAGTCAATAAGCGCTTTGGCAATCAAAACAGCTCTGTCTTTGTCACTGTTTTTGACAGTCAAAAACACCTTACGAACAAGATCAGTAGGCCGAGGCAATTTTGTTCCCGCCCCTAATTGGCTCTTAACAAAAGCTTCGCCGAAGGTTTTGCCAACACCCATGACTTCGCCAGTTGACTTCATCTCTGGGCCCAAAATCGTATCTACGCCAGGGAATTTCACAAACGGAAAGACCGCTTCTTTGACGCTGAAGTAAGGTGGAATGACTTCTTTACCAATCCCTTGGGCTTGCAAAGATTTACCCACCATGCAACGCGCAGCAACTTTAGCCAGTTGAATGCCCGTTGCCTTGCTGACAAACGGGACGGTTCGGCTTGCTCTGGGATTCACCTCAAGAACATAAATCACATCCACGCCATCTTTATGCTGAATAGCAAATTGCACATTCATGAGACCCACAACTTTGAGGCCGTGAGCCATCGCCGTTGTTTGTCTTTTGATCTCATTGATCGTGCTAGTGGAAAGAGAATAAGGTGGCAAGGAGCAAGCAGAGTCACCGCTGTGAACGCCAGCTTGCTCGATATGCTCCATCACACCACCAATAAACACTTGCTCGCCATCGCATATGGCATCCACATCGCATTCAATGGCATCGTTCAAAAACCGATCAAGTAAAACAGGTGAATCGTGACTCACCTTGACCGCTTCACGCATGTAACGCTCAAGGTCGCGTTGCTCGTGAACGATTTCCATGGCTCTTCCACCTAACACATAGCTGGGACGCACCACCAATGGATACCCCAATTTCGCAGCTTGTGAAAGCGCTTCTTCTTGCGTTCTGGCCGTCGTATTCGGAGGCTGACGAAGCCCCAATTGATGTAGCAGTTTTTGAAAACGCTCGCGATCTTCGGCAGCGTCAATCATGTCAGGACTGGTACCAATGATGGGTACACCCGCAGCCTCAAGACCCAACGCTAACTTCAAAGGAGTTTGACCACCGTACTGAACAATCACGCCAAAGGGTTTTTCTTTGTCGACAATTTCAAGAACATCTTCCAAGGTCAAGGGTTCAAAGTAAAGACGATCGCTGGTGTCGTAATCAGTAGAAACCGTTTCAGGGTTGCAATTGACCATGATGGTTTCATAACCATCTTCCCTCATGGCCAAAGCGGCGTGAACACAGCAATAATCGAACTCAATTCCTTGACCAATCCGGTTAGGGCCCCCACCTAAAACCATGATTTTTTTATTGCCAGAAGGCGCCGCCTCACACTCATCTTCATAGGTGGAGTACATATAGGCCGTATTGGTAGCGAATTCAGCAGCACATGTATCCACTCGTTTATAAACAGGCCTGACACCACAAGCATGCCTGAAAGCACGAACAGTGTTTTCATCGGTTTTCAACAACTTTGCCAAACGTCGGTCAGAAAAACCCTTCTGCTTCAGTTGCTTGATTTCATCTTTGGAAAGTTCGGTTAATGAATGCTTTTCAAGCTCAAGTTCAATCTTGACAATGTCTTCAATCTGTACCAGAAACCATTTGTCTATTTTTGTCAAAGCATAAACTTCGTCAACTGTCATGCCTTGAGCAAAAGCGTCACCCACATACCAAATTCTTTCAGGACCAGGTTCGCCCAGTTCTTTTTCAAGGGTCTCCCTGTCCTGGGTTTTTTCATTCATGCCATCAACACCCACTTCCAATCCGCGCAAAGCTTTTTGGAAAGATTCTTGAAAAGTTCTGCCCATGGCCATGACTTCGCCCACCGACTTCATTTGGGTGGTTAGACGGCTGTCAGCGGTTGGGAATTTTTCAAACGCAAACCGCGGTATTTTGGTCACCACATAATCAA
Organism: Rickettsia typhi; assembly: GCA_943325485.2. Lineage (GTDB taxonomy): Bacteria > Pseudomonadota > Gammaproteobacteria > Burkholderiales > Burkholderiaceae_C > Limnohabitans. The sequence continues at coordinate 5,628 of CALPPP020000003.1, read as the reverse complement.
TGCTAGGCTCAAAACTGGCGGGCGTTGCACCAGCTGTGATGTCATTTCTCAACTCATCCAAGGTAAAACCGACGGCCAATTTAGCGGCCACCTTGGCGATGGGAAATCCAGTGGCTTTGGAGGCCAAAGCGGATGACCTCGATACACGGGGATTCATCTCAATCACGACCATACGACCATCTTCTGGATTGATCGAGAACTGAACATTGGAGCCGCCCGTATCCACACCAATTTCGCGCAATACAGCCAAACTGGCGTTTCGCATGATTTGATACTCTTTATCAGTCAAAGTTTGGGCAGGCGCCACCGTGATCGAGTCGCCTGTATGCACGCCCATGGGGTCTAGGTTTTCAATAGAACACACGATGATGCAGTTGTCGGCTTTGTCGCGAACAACTTCCATTTCATATTCTTTCCAACCGAGCAAGGACTCTTCAATCAACAGTTCTTTGGTGGGAGAAGCCTCAATTCCGCGCTTGCAAATCGTTTCAAATTCTTCCGCGTTGTAGGCGATACCGCCACCAGTCCCACCCAAGGTAAAGCTTGGACGAATAACGACGGGAAAGCCTACTGTTTTTTGAACGCTCCAAGCTTCTTCTAAAGTGTGAGCAATGCCAGAACGAGCAGAACCCAGTCCAATTTTGGTCATTGCGTCTTTGAACTTTAATCTGTCCTCTGCCTTGTCAATGGCATGAGGCGTAGCACCAATCAATTCGATGGCTTTTCCAGTATGCAGCCCAGTGTATTTATCCAAAATACCGTTACGCCATAAATCTAAAGCGCAGTTGAGTGCAGTTTGTCCACCCATGGTCGGCAAGATGGCATCCGGTCTTTCCTTGGCAATGATTCTCTCAACCGTTGGCCAAGTAATTGGTTCGATGTAAGTGACGTCTGCAGTAGCAGGGTCGGTCATGATGGTGGCGGGGTTACTGTTGATCAAGATAACCTTAAAGCCCTCTTCCCTTAAAGCTTTACAAGCTTGCACACCAGAGTAATCAAACTCACAAGCTTGACCAATCACGATGGGGCCAGCTCCAATGATGAGAATACTTTTTAAATCTGTGCGCTTAGGCATGGGTAGGCACCATCATGGAATCAATAAAGCGATCGAATAAATACCCAATGTCGTGCGGCCCAGGAGAAGCCTCTGGGTGCCCTTGGAAACTGAATGCTGGCTTGTCCTTCAAAGCCAAACCTTGCAAACTGCCATCAAACAAACTGATGTGAGTACTACGAATATGGGAAGGTAGCGTTTTATCGTCTACCGCAAAACCATGGTTTTGACTTGTGATGCATACGCGACCATTGTCTAAATCCTTGACAGGATGGTTAGCGCCATGGTGTCCAAATTTCATTTTGTAAGTTGATGCACCACTGGCCAAGGCTAATATTTGATGGCCTAAACAGATGCCAAAAACAGGTATTCCAGTTTGCAAAAATGTTTGGGTGGCAGAGATGGCATAGCTGCACGGGCCTGGGTCACCGGGGCCATTGGACAAAAAGACGCCATGAGGCTTGAGCTTTAAAACCTCTTGAGCAGTGGTTTGGGCAGGCACCACAGTAACCCTGCAACCTCGCTCAGCCAACATGCGAAGAATATTTCGTTTAACGCCAAAATCATAGGCGACAACATGGAATTGGGGCTGGGTTTGCTGACCATAGCCAGCACCTAAGACCCACTCAGACTGACGCCATTCGTAGGGATTTTTCACGGAAACTTTTTGCGCCAAATCCAGACCCGACATGGGTGGTGCGTCTTTGGCAGCAGCTACTGCAGCTTGTAAGTCATCATCCCTCACTGATGCACCTTCAGGCAGAGCCAAAATAGCCCCGTTTTGCGAACCCTTTTCTCGCAACAACCTTGTCAGCATTCGCGTATCGATATCCGCAATGGCTACACAATTATTCTTCTTTAAATAAGAAGAGAGGTCAGAATCAGCTCTGAAGTTTGAATGTGTCAGCGGTAAGTTTTTAATCACCAGACCCGAGGTATGAACTTGAGTCGATTCCTCGTCTTCAGGATTTGCCCCATAGTTACCAATATGGGGATAGGTTAAGGTCACAATTTGTTGGCAATAACTTGGGTCAGTCAAGATTTCCTGATAGCCAGTCATAGAGGTATTGAAAACCATTTCACCTACACAGGTGCCAGATTGACCGATAGAAGTACCTATAAAGACAGTGCCGTCTGCGAGCGCCAAAATAGCGGGAGGATGTTTTCCCTGAAGAGACAAAAGCACTCAGATCTCCGAGTTTGATGACGCCCTGGCTGCACGAGAGACAACTCTCAATGGCATGGTTCAAGGGGTTGGCTTTTTGTCGAGCGAAGGGCGTGCGGGGTTGTGTTTAAAGCAGCTCATTATAGCCTTGAGCCAAGTTCGTTTCCTATGCTCAGTGTCTTGATGGCCTGAATGGAACTGGCGTGAAGGCAGATTGCAGCAGCAGCCGCAACATTCAATGATTCTTGCCCCCCTGGCTGTCGTATTCGGACAGCTTGGAAAATCGACTCTGACCATTGAGCGCTATGCCCTCTTCCTTCGTGGCCAAAAATCCACGCAAGTGGCGAAGGCAATTGATGTGAGGCTAGCAGTTCATCTAAAAAATTGCCGTGGTGAGAACTGGTTAGAACGATAGGAAGAGATGTCGCCTGTATGTGCTCTATCGCTACACCCTCAACAATAGCGAGGTCAAAATGGGCACCCATGGCTGCACGAACCACTTTATGGGTCCAAAGCCCTACTGTATTGGGTGTGGTCACTATTTGTTTGAATCCAAATGCAGCAGCACTTCGCAAAATGGATCCAGCGTTACCAGGATCTTGCATTTGATCGAGAACCACCGTGGACATCTGTGGATTAAACAAAGATGGGCGTGGCAAAGAGATAACAGCGGCCATCAAAGGAGGCGAATGAAGACTGCTCAATCCATCCATTAAATGGGACGGGATTTGCACCAACTTAACAGCTTGTTCAGACCAGTTATTGATAATCGCAGATGGGCAATCGTCTCTGAAAATCAGGGTTTGAAAATCCAAACCCTTTGACCGTGCAGCTTCGCATAAATGGTCCCCTTCGAGCCAAACGAGCTTTTTATCTTTTTCTACGCCAGTAGATTGTGACCACTCACGCAACTCTTTGTACCAAGCATTGTGCCTAGAGGTGATTTTTTCAACGGTATATTGTGAATTCATGGTCTATGGCTTTTTCCTAAAAGCTTAGCAACCGGCGCAAAGCTTCGACGATGCAACTCGCATGGGCCGTGCTCTTGCAATGCGCGTAGATGCACTTGCGTGCCATAACCCTTGTGAGCCAAAAAACCATAGCTTGGAAATTGGGCATCTACCTCTACACACCAACGATCTCGCTCTACCTTGGCAAGAATAGATGCTGCAGAAATACTGGCCACTGTTGCATCGCCCTTGACAATGGCCTCAGCACGAATATCGAGCACCGGTAAACGATTGCCGTCTACAAGAACCTTGGTTGGTTTGAGTCGCAGACCCTTGACGGCTCTTTGCATGGCCAGTAATGTGGCTTGCAAAATATTTAACTGGTCAATTTCTTGAACACTTGCAGATGCGATGCAAAAACACAATGCTTTGGCTTTGATAATATCGTAGAGTAGTTCTCTTTTCTTTGGCGTTAATTTCTTTGAATCAGCCAAGCCTGATATAGGAGAAAGATCGTCCAGAATAACCGCCGCCGCATATACAGGGCCCGCAAGTGGCCCACGGCCAGCTTCATCCACACCCGCCACCAAACCCGGCAAATCCCAGTCTAGAGATTTTTGCTTAAGCATGAGACGCCATAACCTTATCTACCGCATCGGTGACCAATCCTGAAGTATCTTGCGTTAATTGCCTATGCAAATCTGAAAAACGCATCTTCACTTTCTCAACAAGATTTGGGGTTTCCAGCCAAACAGATATCTCCTTGGCCAACGCGGAAGGTGTCGCTTGTTCTTGCAACAACTCAGGAACAATGAAATCTTGGCACAAGATATTGGGCAAACCCACCCACGCTTGGAGTCTTTTTCTGCGCATGATTTGCCAGCTAAGCCATGGCATGTGATAGGCAATAACCATGGGACATTTAAACAGCGCCGCTTCAAGTGTGGCGGTTCCACTGGCAACCATGGCTGCATCAGCTGCCGCAAGTGCGGTGTGGCTTTGCCCCTCGAGCAGAATCAAATTCTGCGGAGATTTAAATCTCAATTGCAACGTCTTAACAAGCTGCATCTGTCCAGGCGCCACAGGGAGAACAAACCCAACACCTAGGTATTGCTTCTCAAGTAGCCTTGCAGCTGCAAAAAAAAGCGGGGCCATATGCTCAATTTCTGAAGTGCGACTGCCTGGCAGCAAAGCAATTAATTTTTGATCGGGTGACACACCCAAAGACTGTCTAGCGAGTACCTTATCTGGAGACAACGGTATGCTTTTTGCCAAAGGATGTCCGACATAGGTTGCTGCAATCCCATGTCTTTGAAGCAAGGGTGGTTCAAACGGGAAAAGACACAGCACATGATCGACACTTTGGCGTATCTTGTCTAAGCGCTCGGCTCGCCATGCCCATACGGAGGGGCAAACGAACTGCATAGTCGCAATACCTCGACGCTTTAAAGCCAAGGCTAAATCCAAATTGAAATCTGGGGCATCGACCCCCATAAAAACATCCGGAGGGTTTGCAAGCAAACGATGCAAGAGAGATTTTCGTATGCCGGTAATTTCTCTGTAATGACGCAATACTTCAACATAGCCACGCACAGCTAATTTTTCTTGCGACCACCATGCATCAAAACCCAATGCCTTCATTTTGGGTCCGCCAATCCCATGCAAGGTAACACCTGCCCAATGTGACTGAAGACCGGGTATGACCAAAGACGCCAATAAATCGCCAGATGCCTCTCCTGCCACCATGGCTATGCAAGGTTTCAAGGTTTTGGCCATGAGGTTTTTGGAGTACGAAAAATCAGCGAACAATGCCGCGCTGCGGCGAAACAGCGCTTAGGAACTCTGACATCAATTCAGTCACTTCTTTACCATGTGGCTGAGCAAGTCCCAGCGAATGGATCGACTCAATAGATTTCTCAAGAGTCAATCCATCTCTATAGAGAATTTTGTAAATGGCCTTGACCGTTTGAATTTGCTCAGGGGAAAAACCACGTCGCTTTAATCCTTCAAAATTCATGGACCGCGCTTGCGCAGGTTGCCCTTGGCACATGACAAAGGGCGGCAGATCTGCAAATAACAATGAATTCATTGCGGTAAAACTGTGAGCACCCAATTTGCAAAATTGGTGCACCACAGTAAAACCACCCAAAATAACCCAATCGCCCACATGCACATGGCCGGCCAATTGGGTGTTGTTGGCAAAAATAGTGTGGTTTCCAATTTGACAGTCGTGCGCCAAATGCACATAGGCCATGATCCAGTTGTCATTTCCTATCGTGGTGACACCTTGGTCGCCAGCTGTTCCAATGTTGAAGGTACAAAACTCTCGAATAACATTTCGGTCCCCAATGATCAATTCGCAGGGCTCACCAGCATATTTTTTATCCTGAGGTATAGCGCCTAAAGAGTTAAATTGAAAGATCTGGTTGTCCCGACCAATGGTTGTTCTGCCCTCAATG
>CALPPP020000002.1 GCA_943325485.2 Rickettsia typhi | reverse complement strand
GCTAGCTGTTTTAGCTGGGTTTATTTCATCTGCAGTGCTTGGTGTGGTCATTCAGATGGTGGTTTTCAGACGCATGCAAGGCGAAGACCTCAGGCAAACTTTGGTAACGATAGGGCTGTCCATCGTCTTAGCCGATTTGATGCTTTGGTATTTTGGCGGTGAAATCTATACCTTTGATCCCCCCGCCTGGATTTACGGAACGATGAGCTTGCCCATCATCGAAAAATTTCCCACTTACCGCATCATTGTGTTGCTTATCGCCATTGCAATTGGTCTATTGCTATGGGGGTTGCTGAACGGCACTCGTATTGGCATGATGATTCGCGCTGGTGTTGATGACAGAGGAATGCTTTCAGCATCTGGCGTCAACGTGCAGCGTATTTTTGCCCTCACCTTTGCTTTAGGCGCCGGACTTGCCGGACTTGCTGGTGTTGTCGGGGGAACTGCATTGTCGATTTCCCCGGGGGAAGACACCCGCTATTTACTGGCCTCTTTGGTGGTGGTGATTGTGGGTGGTATGGGCAGTGTGCCAGGAGCAGCAATAGGCGCTTTGCTAATTGGACTGGCTGAGCAATTTGGTCAAGCCTACGCGCCCACTTACAGCGTGGTTTTCACTTTTGTCATCATGATCATCGCATTGGCGTTCAGACCACGCGGTGTTTTAGGAAAAGCCACATGAGTGCGGCCCACTGGCGTCGCGCCATGAACACACAGTCACCTGGCGTACGGGTGACAGTCAGTGCGCAAGCGCCTGCTGTGCAAAACACGGTATCGCGTTCACCTCGCTACAGTGCACCTTCCTATCAGGGCACAGGCTGGTGGTCGCGCCTATGGGCGCCCGTTCACTTTCGTCACTGGTTGGTTATGGCCATGGTGTTGCTTTACCCTGCTGTCGCGTCGCCTTTCTTCACCTACCAGATTGGCGCTCAGTCACTTGCTCTAGGGCTCATTGCTTTATCACTGACTTTTTTAGGTGGCTATGGCGGCATGGTGTCGCTGTCACAAATGACTGTGGCTGGTCTTAGCAGTTACCTTATTGCCATATTCGGTACCAGCAGCATGCAAGCCATCAGTCTGGGCTGGCCTTGGTGGTTAGCTGCACTTTTTGCCATACTTATCTCTGTCGTATTTGCCATCTTGATTGGTTGGCTTTCCATCAGAACCGAAGGCATTCATACCATCATGATTACCTTGGCCATTGGGGTAGCCTTCTTTTATTTGACCCAGCAGAACTATGTGCTTTTCAACGGCTTCCAAGGCTTTAGCAAAATAGGAGCCCCAACCATTGGCGAGGTGGACTTCACAGACCCCGTTGCGTTTTATTTTTTGGCTTTGGGATGTGCGCTCTGTGGCTATTGGGCAATCAAATATTTGGTAAGAGCACCGTTTGGCTTAGCCTTGCAGGGCATTCGTGATAACCCACGACGCATGAATTCACTGGGCTTCAATGTCACTGCGCATCGTTTGGCAGCACATGCTTTTGCAGGACTGCTGGCTTCTGTTGGTGGCATTCTTCTTGTTTGGTACAACAACCGCGTCTCGCCAGGTTCCATCAACACTGGTGCACTTATCAATATTTTGGTGATAGCCGTGCTGGGTGGTATGAAGCACCCCTTGGGGGCGTTCATAGGTGCCATCACTTTCGTTTTGCTGCAAAACTTTGCCATCGATTTGGTTGACAGACAACGTTTCAATCTGGTGATTGGCGGTGTGTTTTTATTGATCGTATTTTTCTCGCCTGATGGACTCCTTGGTCTATGGCATAAATTTCGCTCGCGTTGGTTGGTTTCTTCCACCACGTCAGCACCTGAAAGTCGCCTTTCATGATTGATGTTTTGATCAATCAGTTGGGTAACTTGACGCTATGGCCGGTTGGTCCGGGCGTTTTTTCACCGGCCATTGGCCTTTTTTCAACCTGAGGAGACAACAATGCATTCGAGCAAAAGAACACTGGCACGTACTGTGATCAGCGCAGCAATCTTGGCGGCTACAACTGGTTTTGCTTTCGCTGAAGGAACATTGAAAGTTGGACTGCTTTCGATTCTTGAAGGTCCATTTGCAGTACCTGGACAAGATGGTATTCGCGGTGCTGAACTGGCACTCAAGCAAAAAGGTGGTTCTGCGGGTGGTATGAAAATCCAACTCATCAGCGGCTCATCGGATGGCAATCCGGATAAAGCGGTTGCTGCTACCCGTAAATTGGTAGAACAAGACAAAGTCCAAATCATGATTGGACCATTGTCTGGTGACGAAGGTATTGCGGTAAAGAACTATGCCAAAACACAGGCAGGCATCACTTTTGTGAACGGTTCATCTGGTGCACAAGCGGCCACATTGAACGATCCTTCAACCAATTTCTTCCGCTTCAACACCGAAGGTGCGCAGTGGATGGTGGGTCTGGGTGACCATGCTTTGTCTAAGGGATACAAAAAAATGTTCCTGATTGCCGAGGACTATGGCTTCCCCTACTCGCAAGTACAAGGCTTCATGGCCAGCTACTGCGCCAAAGGTGGCAAAGTGGTTGACAAAGCTTGGGTGCCCTTGGGTACCAAAGACTATGCCTCAGTCATTGCCAAAATTCCTAAAGATGTGGACGCGTTGCTGGTCGTCTTGGGTGGCTCTGATGCGGTTAACTTCCTGACCCAGTACGAACAAGCAGGTGGCACCAAACCCATGGTGGGCGGCTCCATCACGGTTGACCAAACCGTGTTGAACTACAAAGGCAAGCGTCGTGAATCTTTGGTGGGCACAGCTTCTGCTGGACCCATGGCCGATTCATTGGACACCGCAGAGTGGAAAAAATTCGTTGCTGACTACAAAGCCAACTTCAAAGACGGTTTCCCCAGCCCATCACTGTTCGCTTACCTCTACTACATCAACACCAAAGCAGCCTTGGATGGATTGGATGCGGTTAAAGGTGATTTGAGCGGTGGTCAAAAGAAATACCGTGAAGCGCTGCAGAAAACTAAATTTGTCGGCCCTGCTGGTGAAGTGGTGATCGATGCCAACCGCAACGGCGTAGGTCCTACCTACATCACCGAAGTGACCAAGGCAGCAGACGGTTCTCTGTTCAACAAAGTGGTCAAGACTGTTCCAAATATCACCCAAACCTTGGGTCTGCCCGAAGCAGAATTCAAGAAAATGGGCTTAGGTACAAGGGACATTCCTGACTGCCGTAAGTAAGAGGCATCAGGCAGATAACGATGGCATCCATCACCGCTTTGCGTTCAAGCTCGCCAGAAACGGCGCGGCCCGTGGTTACTTCATCCAACGAAGTACCCCTCATGTCTTCCGAGGCCTTGGTCTTGGAGAATGTGACACGGGCATTTGGCGCTTTGCGGGCGGTGGATGACGTCTCCTTGTCTGTTCTCGCTGGTGAAAAACGTGCCATCTTGGGTGCGAATGGTGCGGGCAAGACTACCTTGTTCAATGCCATCACCGGCGACTTTCCACCCACATCGGGTCAAATTCGTTTTTTTGGTGAAGACGTCACTTACATGGACCCGTTTGAGCGCATCCGCAAAGGACTGCGACGAACCTATCAGTCTTCACTTTTATTTCGCGACCTCAGTGTGCGCGATAACCTGTTTCTTGCTGTTCGAGGTGTGGCCAATGCAAGATTCAGTTTCAGACGGGCAGGTAAAAACCACCCCTCCACCTTAGCTACCCAAGAGTTATTAGAGCGTGGTCGCTTAACGCATATCGCCGATGAAATGGTGAGCAACCTGGCCCACGGGCAACAAAGGCAATTGGAAATAGCCATTGCCTTGGCAGGTGCGCCACGCTTGATTTTGTTTGATGAGCCTGCTGCAGGACTGTCGCCTGCAGAACGTCGTGAGCTTGTCAAACTGTTGACCTCTTTGCCATCCCACATGAGTTTTGTGCTGATCGAGCACGACCTTGAAATTGCCTTGCGTGTGGTTGAAAAAGTCACCGTCATGCATAACGGCGCCGTGATCAAAACCGGTACACCTTCCGATATTGAAAACGATGCGCAGGTGCAAGCCATCTACATGGGAGGTAAGCACTGATGGCTTGGTTTGGCGAAGCTCCCTCGCGCAGCCACAAAGGACCTTTGTTAGTTGTGGAAGACTTGCATGTGTACTATGGTCAAGCCCATGTGCTGCAAGGTATTTCCTTGTCTCTGAGCCAAGGCGTTTTGGGTATTGTGGGTCGCAATGGCATGGGTAAAACCACTTTGTGCAATGCCCTCACAGGCTTGGTCAAAGCACAAGGCAGTGTGCGTTTGGCTGGCGAAGAAATTTTAGGCAAGTCACCCCACGAAATCACCCGACGAGGTATGGCCTATGTCCCCCAAGGGCGGCGTATTTGGCCATCATTGACGGTTGATGAAACCTTGCGTTTGGTAGCTCCACTGCGCAGTGATGTTGACCGAATCTATGCGATGTTCCCTCGCTTAGCTGAGCGAAAAAACAATGGTGGGTCCCAGCTTTCTGGCGGCGAGCAGCAAATGCTAGCCATTGGCCGTGCCCTGCTCTTAAGACCACGTATTTTGATCATGGATGAACCCACTGAGGGTTTGGCTCCAGTGATCGTCGAGCAAGTAGAGGCTTCGCTGCGTCAACTTGCAACTGAAGACGGCATCACCATTTTGTTGATTGAGCAAAACTTAGGCGTCGCAGTGGCCAGCGCAGACCGTGTGGCTGTGATGGTCAATGGACGTATACAAGATGAAATGCCAGCTTCAGAGTTGGCCCATGACAAAGGTTTGCAAGAGCGTCTGCTTGGTCTTCGCGCTTCTGGTGAAGTATTTGATGAAACGCCTTCGGAGCCTGTCAGCAATGAACCTGCTACTGTTGTGCGTGTTCAGCGTGCTTACAGTTCAGAAGATATTCCATTCAGTCAGCAATTCACCAAGGCATTTAACGCTACAGAGGTTTCTTCTGGGCTAGCCCAAGTTGCAGCATTGCCTGCACAAGTTTATGACTTCCCTGTTGCTGCAAGCAGCAGTCAGGCGGCCTATGTGGCTGGCACATTTGACACCAAAGGCAAAGAACTGTTCTTTTTGCGGCAATGCTTGGAAAAACTCGGCCTTCGTGTAGTCACGGTAGATCTTTCCACAACAGGTCGCCCCTCGCCAGCTTCGGTACATCCCCGCGAAGTGGCAAGACACCACCCACAAGGGGAGCAGGCTGTTTTCTCGTCTGACAGAGGGAGCAGTGTTGCCGCAATGGCGCTGGCTTTTGAGTCATTCATCCTTACTCGCCGCGATGTCGGTGGATTGATTTCGGCTGGTGGTTCTGGCGGCACTTCTTTGGCCACAGCAGCCATGCGTGTGTTGCCAATTGGGGTTCCCAAAGTCATGGTGTCGACCATGGCATCAGGCGATACACGCCCCTACGTGGGGCCCAGCGATATTTGCATGATGTATTCGGTCACCGATGTACAGGGTATCAACCGAATCAGCGAAAAGGTTTTGTCCAATGCTGCACATGCTCTCGCAGGCATGGTCACCCACAAGCACCGCGGATCTGAAACTGTGAAGCCTGCAGTTGGATTAACCATGTTTGGTGTGACCACACCTTGTGTTCAAGCTGTTACCAAGCGTTTAGAGGATCGCTTTGATTGCTTGGTTTTTCATGCCACGGGTACAGGCGGTCAATCCATGGAGAAGTTGGCAGCATCGCAACTTCTCAATGGGGTTATTGATGTCTCAACCACCGAGGTTGCAGATGAAATCGTGGGGGCGACTTTGTCTGCAGGTCCCACACGCATGGATGTATTTGCACAAGTTGATTTGCCCTATATTGGTTCTTGCGGCGCATTAGACATGGCCAACTTTGGCCCTTACGACACGGTACCCGAGCGTTTCAAAGGGCGTGTTTTGTATCGGCATAACCCCAATGTGACCTTGATGCGTACAACCCCTGAAGAGTGCCGAGAAATTGGTGAGTTCATCGCCAACAAACTGAATGCCATGCGTGGTCCTGTGCGCTTCTTGATTCCTGAAAAAGGAGTTTCAGCTATCGATAAAGAAGGCCAAGTGTTTTACGACCCCCAAGCCAATCAAGCGTTGTTTTCAGCATTGCAAGCCAACTTCAGAACAACTGCTCAACACAAGTTAATCAAACTTCCTCTTCATATTAATGATGAGGCATTTGCCCAAGCGCTGGTGGATGCATGGCTAGAAATTAGCACTCTGAACCAACGTCAATCGAAAATAGCTTAAGGAAGATCAGGAAAGAACATGTCAAGAATCGCCCGTCAAACTATTCTTGCCAACTTGCGCCAAAAAATTGCGCAAGGCATGCCCATCATTGGTGGTGGAGCTGGAACGGGTTTGTCCGCCAAATGCGAGGAAGCTGGCGGCATCGATTTGATTGTGATTTACAACTCCGGACGCTACCGCATGGCGGGCAGAGGATCATTGGCCGGTTTACTTGCTTACGGCAATGCCAACGATATCGTGTGTGACATGGCCAAAGAAGTTTTGCCAGTTGTGAAGCACACACCCGTATTGGCTGGAGTGAACGGCACAGATCCTTTCATGCTCCCTGAAGAATTATTGCAACGATTGATTCACCTTGGCTTTTCAGGCATTCAAAATTTCCCAACGGTTGGGCTGATTGATGGGCTTTTTCGCGCCAACCTTGAAGAGACTGGTATGGGTTATGGACTAGAGGTAGACATCATTCGAAAAGCACATGCGCTTGACTTATTGACCACACCTTACGTTTTTCACAGCGACCAAGCAGCCGATATGGCGCGTGCTGGCGCCGACATTGTGGTCTGCCACATGGGTCTGACAACGGGTGGGAGCATTGGTGCAGACACAGCCATGAAGCTCGGTGACTGTGTTGAGCCCATTCACCAATGGTGTGAAGCAGCTTTGAAAGTCAACCCTGATGTCTTACTGCTGTGCCATGGTGGCCCTATCGCATCACCCAAAGATGCTGAATGGATTTTGCAGCAATGCCCAGAGCTGCACGGGTTTTATGGGGCAAGCTCCATGGAACGTTTGCCTACGGAAATTGCTTTAACGGATACCACTCGCCAATTTGTGAATCTTCGACGTAAAGGTTCTCAATGAGACTGGTTTTTTGTGTTGACTGTTGTTTGTTTTTTATGCTGGAGAATTGACCATGACGGGCTCTCAATTTGGTGAGTTTTTACTCGGCCTCATCGTTTTAGCTATTGTCGTTGCTATTGCGGTTTGGTTGCTGCATTGGCTTTATTTACGCAGCAGCAAAGAGCGCGCATTTGTGCGTACTGGCTTAGGTGGAGAAAAAGTGGTGGTGGATGGTGGTGCATTTGTACTCCCCATCTTGCACGATGTGATTCCTGTCAATATGAATACCCTGCGTCTTGAGGTCATTCGAGGGCGGGACAAGTCTTTGATCACCAAAGACCGAATGCGTGTGGATGTGATCGCTGAGTTTTATGTTCGAGTGGCTGCCAAACCAGAATCCGTTGCAGCGGCTGCTCAAACGCTGGGACAACGGACTTTGGAACCAGAACGCCTGAAAGAATTGATTGAGGGTAAATTTGTCGATGCCCTGCGAACTGCTGCTGCAGATATGACCATGGAAGAACTGCACGAAAAGCGCGGTGCTTATGTGCGTCGTGTACGTGAAGCAGTAGCGGAAGATTTGACTAAAAATGGTTTAGAGCTTGAGGCCGCTTCTTTAACGCAACTTGATCAAACCAGTATGGAGTATTTCAATCCCAGCAATGCTTTTGACGCTGAGGGTTTGACCCGACTGACAGAGCAAATTGAGCATCGCAAAAAACAACGCAACGACGTAGAACAAGATACCTTGATTGCGATTCGCAATAAGAACCTTGAAGCAGAAAAATTGTCTCTGGGTATTGACCGCGAATCTGAGCTGGCTCGTTTGCAGCAAAACAGAGAGGTTGAATTTGCCAGAGCTCGTCAGCGTTCTGAATTAACCACCGAACGGGTTGAGCGTGACCGCGAAGCAGAAAGTGCTCAAATCATTGCCCGTCAATCCATTGAGAGTGCACGTATCCATTCTGAAGAAACTATTGAAAGAGAACGGATTCAAAAAGAGCAAACCTTGCAAGCCATTGAGATCGAACGTCGCAAGGCCTTAGAGTTGGCAGAGCAACAACGTGCGATTGCTGTTGCCGTAGAAAGCAAGCAACACAGCGAGGCCTTAGCCAAGGCTGATGAAGCACGGGCTTTGGCTGTCAGCGCTGAGGAACGTGTTTTCACTGCACGCGAGGTTGAGGTAGCCAATCGCCAAAAAGAAATTGAGCTGATTGCCACCCAGCAAGATATTGAGCGGGAGACCATGCGCATTGTTCAAACTGCTCAGGCGGAAGAAAACGCCAGCGCCAGCAGAGGGGCTGCTATTCGTGCCAATGCTGAAGCCGATGCAGATGCAGAAAAAATTCGAGCCATGGCTCAACGTATTCGTGCAGAAGTTGAAGCGGAGTCGCTGATGCTGATGAACAAAGCGCACAACACCTTGACTCCCGAAGCCCGTGCTTCTGCTTTGCGTATGCGCCTGGTTGAGAAGGCTGAGGCCATTATTCGGGAATCGGTACGCCCCATGGAGCGTATTGAGGGTATCAAAATCATGCATGTTGACGGCTTAGCTGGCGGTGGTCATGGTGGAGGAGACCATGGTGGCCAAACAGGTTTTGCCGATGGCATTGTGAATTCAGCTTTGCGTTTCAGGGCACAGGCGCCTATTGTTGACCAGCTACTGAAAGAAATTGGTCTTGAAGGCGGCGACATCCAGCGGTTAGTTTCAGGCGTATCTGGTGCCAATGCAGGCATGAGCGATCCTGTCACACCACCCGCGCTCAAGGAGTAGTGCTTTGATTCAGGTCTACACCTCTAGCGTGATTGATGCGAGTGCTGATGCTGTCTGGGCCAAAGTTCGGGATTTCAATGCTTTGCCTCAATGGCACCCTGCGATTGCTGACAGCCGCATTGAAAACAACCAAGCCTCAGACCGAGTAGGTTGCATTCGTTACTTTCACCTGCGCGATGGTGGGCTGATCCGCGAACGCTTGTTGGCTTTGTCTGACTACGACTTCACTTGCACCTACAGTATCTTGGAAAGCCCCATGGGTGTCGACAACTATGTCGCCACTCTAAAGTTGACCCCCATCACCGACGGAGGTCGCTGTTTCGCCGAGTGGAGTGCTGAGTTTGACTGCCCGCCGCAGCGCGAAGCTGAGTTGTCTAACGCTATTGGGCAAGGTGTTTTTCAAGTTGGGTTTGATGCTTTGAAACGCCACTTCTCTTCGCGTCGCTAATGGCTTTGCAAAAAGTTGTTCGCTCTACTGTCCTCGATGCGCCTATTGAACGCGTTTGGGCCATTTTGCGTGACTTCAACAGCCATGACCAATGGCATGAAGTCGTCGATAGCAGTGACATTGAGGACGGTAAACCGAGTGACCGCATAGGGTGTGTGCGTAACTTCACTTTACAAGATGGCAGCCATATTCGCGAGATGCTGCTTAGCTTGTCAGACAAAGACTACATCAGCACCTACACCATTGTCGAGGCGACTGTTCCATTGCAACGCTATGTTGCCACCATCACTTTAAAACCAGTGACAGACGGTCAACGTACTTTTTGGCACTGGGCTTCTTCTTTTGCGACCCCGCCTGGCATGGAAGCAGAGCTGCGCGACATGGTGGCTCACGGGGTATATGAAGCTGGATTCGTCAACCTTAAAAGGTATCTGCAACTGGGAAGTAGCTCTGTACGCAGCGCAGCCCGTACGACTGCCTTCAAGCCTGCTCTTCAAGCTTCACCCATTGCCGCTCAAACTATCAAAGTACGTGAATATGGCGATGCAGCTCAATTGCGAGCTGAAACCACAGAGGTGTCACCCCCTGGTATGGGTGAAGTTCGTATTAGGCAAACCGCGATTGGCGTGAATTACCTTGATGTTTATTTACGCAAAGGTTGGATGCCAGAACTCCTTCCCTTGCCGGCCACTCCTGGGATGGAGGCAGCCGGTGAGGTGATTGATGTAGGTCCTAATGTGACCAGTCTTTTGCCCGGAGACAGAGTGGCTTATATGGGACCTTCCCCTGGCTCTTACACCTCGGTTCGCAATGTGCCTGTGGCTTGGACAGTGCGTTTGGGTAGCGGTATTGATGACGTGACTGCAGCAGCAAGCTTACTCAAAGGCATCACAGCAGATTATTTGTTGCATGACCTCGGCCGAGTCAAAGCGGGAACTCGACTTTTGGTCCATGCAGCAGCAGGTGGCGTAGGTACTTTGGTGTGCGCATGGGCACGAAGCATGGGTGCATTGGTCATGGGCACCGTCAGTTCCGAGGCCAAAGCACGTATTGCACGTGACCATGGTTGCCAGCATGTCATCGTGACCTCAGATTACACCTTCAGCGCCGCAGTTCATAGCATTTCTCAGGGAGCTGACGTCATCATTGATGGTCTAGGAGATGCCGCCAGAGAAGAAAATTTTGCTTCTCTTGCACCTTGTGGCCATTGGATCAGTTTGGGCCAAGCCAGCGGTCCTCTGCAACCGATATCTCCTGATTGGCTAGTGAACAAATCGCTCAGTTTTTCCCGACCTGTAGCATTTGCCTATGTTGCCAACCATGCTTTGCTTAACGAAAGAGCTGAGCGGGTGTGGCAAGTCTTGCGTGAGGGTGTTTTGCTGCCAGTAAAAACAGAACAATTTGCTTTGAAAGAAGCGGCGCAAGCGCATACAAGGCTTGAGTCCCGTCAAAGCACTGGGTCATTGGTACTAATACCTAGCTGACACCTATGTGCCAAATAGTTTGGGCAAAGCTCAGCGAAAATAGGGTTGTTGCCTCCTGAAGCATGACCATGTCCAATTACAACAACACCCCCGATAACCTTCCAGTTCCGCAAGACGATGGTGCTGCTCAACATTTGAAGGGCATGTCACTGCCGTCTGTAACTCTGATGGGGACGCATGGTGGGCAAGTCGATGTCGGTCATTTAAAGGGCTGGGTTGTGATTTACTGCTACCCCATGACAGGTGTTCCAGGCGTGCCCTTGCCGCCTGGATGGGACCAAATTCCAGGCGCAAGGGGATGCACTCCTCAATCCAATGCATACAAACAAGCGCACCCCGCGCTCAAAGCTTTAGGCGTGCAAGTCTTTGGCCTTAGTACGCAATCCACGCCCTACCAGCAAGAATTAGCTGAACGCTTGCAGTTGCCTTTTCCTGTGCTCAGCGACGCTCAACTGCAATTCCAAAAAGCATTGCAATTGCCCACCTTTGTTGCCGAGCAAAAGACATTGATCAAAAGACTCACCTTGGTGGTGAATGAAGGTGTGATTCAGCAAGTACATTACCCAGTGTTCCCAAGCGACGCCGATGCGGCCTGGGTCTTGAGCTATTTACAGACTGTCGTTTAATGCTGATGCCAAAAACTTTGTGTTTTGCGCTGATATTTGATTGAACTAAGGGACCTCGAAGTATGCTGGTAGATGTGGTGGGCATAGCCCTTAAAAGGCCTTATACATTTGTGGTGATGGCGCTATTGATGTTGGTGCTCGGCCCCTTGGCTGCGATGCGAACACCGACAGATATCTTTCCTGAAATTCGCATCCCTGTGATTGCGGTGGCGTGGGCCTATACCGGTTTACCGCCAGATCAAATGGCAGGTCGTATCACCACCTTGTACCAACGGGTGCTGACGACCACAGTGAATGACATTGAGCATATCGAGGCCAATTCTTACGCCGGTGTGGGCATCGTCAAAATTTTCTTTCACCCTGGCGTCAATATCGCTGTCGCTAATGCACAGGTGACTGCTATCTCTCAGGTGATGATCCGTCAAATGCCACCCGGCACCTTGCCGCCCTTGATCGTGAATTACAACGCCTCTACTGTTCCGATTTTGCAATTGGCGTTATCAGGCAAGGGCTTGTCTGAACAAAATTTGGCTGACCTCGGACTCACACAAGTGCGCACACCCTTGGTGACTGTCGCTGGCGCAGCCATTCCCTTTCCCTATGGTGGAAAGTCGCGTCTTGTTCAAGTGGATTTGAAATTGCCTGAACTGCAAGCTCGGAGCTTGAGTGCACAAGACGTGGCCACTGCCTTGGCAGCTCAAAATATCGTCACGCCTGTCGGCACCCAAAAGATTGGCAGCTTGGAGTACACCATCAACCTCAACAATGCTGCCACTGAGATCAAAGACTTGGCCAATATCCCCGTCAAGTCAGTCAATGGCGCCATGATTTACCTGCGGGACGTAGCCAATGTGCATGATGGCAATGCACCACAAACCAATATTGTTCATGTCGATGGCAATCGCTCTGTATTGATGTCCGTCCTCAAAAACGGCACAACCTCCACCTTGGCGATTGTCGATGGGGTGCGCGAAAAACTCCAAACCATGAAGGCCTCATTGCCGCCGACTTTGGAAGTTAAACCCCTGAACGATCAATCGATTTTTGTGCGCTCGGCGATCAGCGGTGTTGCCATGGAAGGTGCGATTGCAGCGGCCTTGACCAGCGTGATGATTTTTCTTTTTCTTGGCAGTTGGCGCTCGACCATCATCATTGCCGTCTCTATCCCTTTGTCCATCATGGGCGCCATCATGGGCTTGGCCGCTCTTGGTGAAACGCTCAACATCATGACCTTGGGCGGTTTGGCACTGGCTGTCGGTATTTTGGTGGACGATGCCACAGTGACGATTGAAAACATCAACTGGCACCTTGAGCAAGGTAAAGATGTAGAGGCCGCCATCTTGGACGGTGCGGCACAAATCGTCACACCAGCCTTTATCTCCCTTTTATGTATTTGTATTGTGTTTGTCCCAATGTTCTTTTTAGACGGTGTAGCGCGATTCCTGTTTGTGCCTATGGCTGAAGCCGTGATGCTTGCCATGGCGTTTTCTTTCTTTTTGTCCAGGTCATTGGTGCCCACCATGGCCAACTATTTGCTCAAACCGCATGCAGCGCATACCGATATGCATGGCAACAACCAAAGCTTGCCCGCCAGTCGCAACCCTTTGGTCCAGTTACAACGCGGTTTTGAATCGGGCTTTGAAAAGTTTCGGGCTGGTTACCGCAGCGTCTTGCATCTGGCCATGCTCAACCGAATCAAAGTCATCACGGTGTTCATGAGTTTTATCTTGGCTTCCTTTGCACTGGTACCGTATTTAGGGAGCAACTTTTTCCCTGACGTCGATGGTGGACAGATTTTGATCCACGCTCGCGTGCCCATTGGAACGCGGGTAGAAGAGACTGCCGCACGGTTTGCGGCTATAGAAAAATCTATTCTGAAGGTCATTCCCCCCGAAGAAATCACAACCTTGGTCGACAACATTGGTTTGCCACCCAGTTGGATTAACCTCATCTACAACAACACGGGGGTGATTGGCACCCAAGATGGCGATATTCAAATTGCTTTACGCAAAGGCCATCAACCAACGGCAGACTATGTTCGAGAATTGCGCAAAATCTTGCCGACGGAATTTCCAGACACTGTTTTTTCTTTTCCACCTGCAGACATCGTGAGCCAGATTTTGAATTTTGGCGCCCCAGCGCCGATTGACATTCAAATCAGAGGTGCCAATTTGGCAGGTAATTTTGAGTACGCCAATAAATTGTTAAAGGAAATTCGTGGCATTCCTGGCGTTGCGGATGCGCGCATACAGCAATCAGCGAAAAGTCCAGTTTTTGATGTCAATATGGACCGCGGGCAAGCCCAAGATCTTGGCATCACCCCCCGAGATGTCACCAACAACTTGGTGGTCAACCTTGCTGGTAGCAGCCAAGTCGCACCAACCTACTGGCTCAATCCCGCCAATGGCATTTCCTACAGCGTGGTGATGCAAGCACCCCAATACAACTTAGATTCACTGAGTGATTTGGCCAACCTGCCAGTGTCTTCTGGGACCAATAACAACCAACAACTGTTGGGCGGCATTGCCAGTTTTAACCGCACCACCCGCAATGCTGTGGTGAGCCAGTACGACATACAACCCATGGTGCAGATCAATGCCACCACGCAAGACACCGATTTAGGCACGGTAGCCAAAGAGGTGCGCCGCGTCATCGCGGAGACTGAAACCGATTTACCCAAAGGTACCAAAGTGGTTTTGTTGGGTCAGGTGAAAACCATGGAAAAAGCTTTTTCTGGTTTGCTCTGGGGCTTGTTGGGGGCGGTGGTGCTGATTTATTTCTTGATCGTGGTGAATTTTCAGTCTTGGCGAGACCCCTTTGTGATCATCAGCGCACTGCCCGCCGCGCTGGCGGGCATTGTTTGGATGTTGTTTGCCACCCGTACAACTGTGTCCGTACCGGCGCTGACTGGCGCCATCATGTGCATGGGTGTGGCCACAGCCAACAGCGTGCTGGTCATCAGCTTCGCCCGAGAACGCCTAGAAGAGTGGGGTGACCCCATGGCCGCAGCTTTGGACGCAGGTTTTGTTCGGTTCAGGCCGGTGCTGATGACGGCTTTGGCCATGATCATTGGCATGATTCCCATGGCATTGGGCTTGGGTGAAGGCGGCGAGCAAAACGCTCCGCTGGGTCGAGCGGTCATTGGCGGGCTTTGCTTTGCAACCGTTGCGACCTTGGTCATCGTCCCTCTGGTATTCAGTCTGGTTCATAACCAACGTGGGCAATCACGCCCCAACCCCTCGTCTTTCGGAGTAAA
The DNA here is from genome assembly GCA_943325485.2 of Rickettsia typhi. Lineage (GTDB taxonomy): Bacteria > Pseudomonadota > Gammaproteobacteria > Burkholderiales > Burkholderiaceae_C > Limnohabitans. The sequence goes on along the minus strand of CALPPP020000002.1, from coordinate 8,237 downwards.
GCATGCTTGAGTCGTCAACCCCCACTGTGTCGCGCGGTCTGTTATGGACCGCACTGTTGCTGGGCGCTGGCGTTGCCGCTTATGTGGTTTACAGCGGCATCAGTACACGCACAACGGACGCAAAACTTCTGAAGCAAAATGCTCAAACACAATCGGTGATGACGGTTTCAGTCATCTCCCCGTCACCTGCCAATACAACCCCTACGCTAGATTTACCAGGCCGTATCGAAGCTTTTTCCAAAGCGCCTATTTACGCTCGCATCAGTGGCTATTTGAAAAGCTGGAAAGCAGACATTGGCACCCCTGTCAAAGCGGGTCAACTGTTGGCTGAAATCGATACCCCTGACCTTGATCAACAAATCCTGCAAGCCAAAGCTGAATTAGCCAGTACACAAGCCAACGCAGCTTTATCCGAGAACACCGCTAAGCGTTGGCAGTCTTTACTGGCCACCAATTTTGTGTCCTCTCAAGCTGTGGAAGAAAAACTGGGCGACCTCAAAGCCAAGCAAGCCATCGTTGCAGCCTCCCAAGCCAATGTCAGCCGGGTTGAAGCCCTGAAAAACTTCAGCCGTATCGTGGCGCCTTTTGATGGCGTCATCACCGCACGCAATACCGATGTGGGAGCGCTGATCAATGTGGGGGGGAGTGCTGGCAGTGAATTGTTTGTGGTCTCCGACATCAAACGTTTACGTTTGTATGTGAATTTGCCCCAAACATATGTGGCACAAATTCAAAAAGGCGCCATCGCCAAGTTCACAGTGCCTGAGAGTCCCGGAAAAACCTTCATCGCCAAAGTGCAGACCATGTCGCAAGCCATCAGCACTGGATCGGGCAGTATGCTAGTGCAACTTTCAGCGGAAAACGCCAGCGGTACTTTGATACCAGGCGGATTTGCCAACGTGAGCTTTGAGTTGCCAGGCATATCCTCTGGACTGAGTGTGCCGCCCAGTGCATTGATCTTTACCAAAGCAGGCTTACGGGTGGCGACTGTTTCGCCAGAAAACAAAGTCGTGCTTAAAGCCGTGGTGATAGGGCGCGATTACGGCAACAAGGTCGAGTTGTCGTCTGGCTTGGAAGCCTCGGACCGCGTGATTGAAAGCCCACCCGATGGTGTTGCCGATGGCGATGCAGTGAAGCTAGCCCCTTCAGCACCCGACAAGAAACAATGACCGCGGCCAAGCCCATCCAGCGCAACCCAGTGGCATGGTTTGAAATTCATGTCGCAGATATGCAACGTGCAAAAGTTTTTTACGAGTCTGTATTCAAGCGTTCATTGTTCGCCTTAGAGACTGCAGACGACAACTTCACCATGCATGTTTTTGAAGGTGATGTGCAGTCTGCTGGCGCGACAGGTGCATTGGTTTTGCACCGTGATCGACAACCCACCACCGAAGGTGTGATGGTGTATTTTTCCTGTGAAGACTGCGCTGTCGAGGCGCAACGAGCCATAGATCATGGTGGTCGTATTTTTAAACCCAAGCACGGCATCGGAACCAACGGCTTCATAGCCATCATTGGCGATACCGAAGGCAATGCGATTGGACTGCATTCAATGAAGTAAGTCACGAGGATTGATAGCTAAACATTTGTTTGCAAATCACTTAAATCATCTAAAGAAACAAAAAAGGATTTCTTGACGCAACATGTCAAATCCGTTAATAATTATTCATGTTGTTGTTATGAGTTCACTACATAAGGATTTTTTGGTTTGAACCTCTTCAATGATGTCGATTTCAAACCAACCCCAAGCTCGATGACACTTGTAATTGTTTTCCCTATGCGCACTTTTTTGGTCGCACCATGTATCACTCGAGGTTGATGCGTGCTGTTTGACCACTGCGCCGAATGCCAGCGTTGCTGCAACGTTGAGGCGGGTTATCCCTCCCTCGAAATTACCCTCACCCGAAAAGAAGAAAAGCGGCTTGGCAGCATTTGCATACAAACCCAATGCGACCACCTAGGACCCCAAGGCTGTACTTTGGGTGAAGACAAACCCTTTGGCTGCACGCTTTATCCTCTTAGTTACAACCCCCATAAGCAAAAATTTTATTTTGATGCCGACTGTCCTTTGATGGATGAATACATTGCCGGACTGGCTGACAGCAAGAGTGAAGCTTCAGCTCATTTGGCCAAAGTCGAGCGCACCGTGGCTAAGCTTGAAGAGAAAGATCCGGTTTTTTTGCAGCAAAACTATGAGGTGGACAAGGCGTATTTCGACTTGAAAAAAATCACACCCAAGAAAAATAAATCTAAAAAATCAACACAAAAGGCAACACTATGAATGGCACGCTTTACCAGTTCAAACCTGCGAACCTGTTTTCTACCGCTCCCCGTGTGCGGCATGTGGGCAACCAAAGCTGGACCGAGGACAATTTGCTGGTAGAGAGTGACCACAACGATATTCTTTACTACACCACCCGTTGGGATGCGCTTTGCCCTTACATCAATGTGTCTGACGAAATGATGGCTTTTGCACCCCGTCCTTTTGTGGTGTATGCCCTGCCCCCCGACAGCCCCTATGGTGTACCTATCAACGACAAGTATGGTTTGGTCGACACCTTTGCAGAAGACTTTTGGACTGAAGCGCGTCGTGAGCGTAAATTCCGCGAACTGGACAAGCAGTACAAACATTTCACTTACACCGAAGAAGTTATCCCTGGCAGCCAACTGACCTTGGACGATATGTTTGAAATGGGTGGTGAGCACTTTGCCAACTACTGCATTGATGACCGCGAGGTTGAAGGTTTTGTCGACTATGTACGCGACTTGGACGTGCTGGTACTCAGAGTGCATGACACCGAGGGCGAATTGGTGCTCACCGATGTTTCCATTTTGCTACCCAAGTACAACCAACTCTATGGCAGCTTTTGCCAATGGAACCGCGCCCACAAAAACCGCTCGCCTGGCATTTATGCCTGCTTGCAGGCTTGCCGTTGGGCAGCCAAAAACGGCCTACGCTATTACAACTTGGGCCCCGTGGACGATTACGGCTACAAAGCTTTGTTCGTGACCGATTTTGAACCCATCTATGCCATGGCTTTGATCGATCCCGCACACGCACTGGCTACCGACCCAACGTCACCCTTGGTAACGGACTTCAAACCTGAGCAGTTCAATCAGGTCTTTCGCGATACGCCTGTCAGTCATCAAACTGACGAAGCCCTGGCCCCGCTGGCCATGGTGGGCTGAGCGCTTGGCTCAAAAGAAGTGTTTTTCGCCGAAGCTGATGTCGTAATCGATAAATAACTCCTCGCCCTCGGCAATTTCCCGCAGACTTATCAGCACCCCGACTTTTTTGAAGCGAAGGTTGGGTTTTTTCGAATGGTTGAGGTAGACCGCCAAATCGAATGAGTTCAACCCGATGGTAGGAATAGCGACGGTTTTCTTGTTGTAGTAGCAAAAGGTGTCAATTTGTTGGCGCACACCCTTGGGTAAATTTTTTATCAGCTTCTTGCTGATATCCACCTCTCTGACATTCAAGTAGCTCTTGAGGGGGTGGATTCCTTTGGGAATTGGCCGCACCGCAAAAACGCCTATGCCGTGAACGGGTGAAACACCGAGTTTGCAATAAACCTCTTTATTGAGATGCTCGAGCAGTTTTTTTTGAGGGATGGGCACTATTTACTCCAATGCTTGGTAAACCAATTGTTTGACCATGCGCCGATAGTATTGGCGAATGGGGCCAGGTGTTTGTGCCATCAACACACCGATAAGTTGCTCCTTAGGGTCTATCCAAAAGAAAGTACCGCCTGCACCTGCCCAAGCATAGTCGCCTTCAGAGCCGGGCACGCTGGCCATGCCAGCACCTTGGCGAACCATGAAGCCTAGACCAAAGGTATAGCCTTGCACACCCATCAACAGCTCGCCTGGCTGCAAGGGAGTAGCGACCTTGGGACCCAAATGGTCCGAGGTCATCAAGGCCACGGTGCTGCGGCTGAGGTAGCGTCTGCCGTCAAGGCTGCCGCCATTGAGCATCATTTGGCAAAACCGCAGGTAGTCGTCGGCAGTGGTTGATAAACCTGCGCCGCCCGAGTCGTTGCCTTGGGCCTTGGTTACATCCAACATAGGCGCCATGGGTGCTTTGGTGAGGGGGTCAATGGCCAGTGCTTGGGCCAATCTATCCACCTTATCGGCAGGCACCACGAAGTGGGTGTCTTTCATGCCCAAGGGTTTGATCAATTTTTCATCTAACAATAAGTTCAAAGACTTTTTGCCCACGACCTCCAAGACCCGACCCAACAGATCGGTGGACAAGCTGTATTCCCATGTCGAGCCAGGTTGCCACTGCAACGGTGCCTTTGCAAAGGCCTCAATTTGCTGCTGAGGGGTGAGCGTGATCCAGACAGAAGGGATATCGGGGGAAGACAAGCCGGCTTGCTGGTAAGCAGAGCGCATGCTGGGGGAGCGGGTGAATTCAGGGTAGGTGATGCCTGAGGTGTGGCGCAACAAATCATGCACCGTGATTTGCCTTATTGCGGGGACCGTGGCGCTGGCGGCATCGGCGGGATTGGCCAAGACTTGCATCTGACTGAGGGCGGGAATGAATTTGCCCACAGGGTCAGCCAATTGCAATTGGCCCTCTTCAACCATCATCATGGTCAGCACCGACACCATGGGCTTGGTCATGGAATAGGCACGAAACACACTGTCGCGCTTCAAGGGCTTGCCCGTGGCAGGGTCTTGCAAACCGATCGCTTCAGCATGGACCACCGCGCCTTTGCGTGCAATCAAGAGCACCGCGCCAGGCATACGCTGTGCATCGATTTCAGCTTGAATGACGGGGCGTATGCGAGCCAAACGTTCGGGCAGCATGCCCTTAGAGGCAGCTTGTGCCGTCGGCAAATCAGCGGCGCCTGCCGCCCATGGCGCCATGCCTGCCAAGGTAAGCGCACACAGAAAACGTCTGGCTGGAGAAAAGGGCTTCATGGGGATTCCTACAGAAAGGGAAAAGGCAGATAAACGAAAGCTTGAGTCTAGGCGCAAATTCAGTCCAAAGGGTCCCAAGCTTGCAACCAGTTCACAAAATGCTCCAAGCCGGTGTCCAAAGGCGTTTCACGCCAACTGCCCAGCATGCCCACCAAGCGGTCTTCGCTGGCACAGGTCAAGGGCACATCGGCCACTTGCATGGGGGCATACTCGATGACCGGTTGACGCTTCAAATGCCGCGCCAGCAGTTCAATGAAGGTGTTGACTTCGACGGGGCGCTGGTGGCCCATGTTGACAATCTCGGCACCACGCACCACGTCGGGGCGAGCCACCAAACCAGTGATGGCCTCGACGATGTCGTCTACATAGGTGAAGTCACGGCGCAGCTTGCCTTCGCCAAACACCTTGATGGGTAAGCCGCGACGGATGTTCTGGGCGAACATAAAGGGCGCCATGTCGGTACGCCCCCACGGGCCGTACACCGTGAAGAACCGCATACCCAGCGACGCCATGCCGTACTGAGAGTGATAGGCGTAGGCCATCATTTCGTTGGCCATTTTGGTGGCGGCATAAAACGACTGGGGCTGATCGGTGCGATCGGTCTCGATAAACGGAACTTGGCTGCGCATCCCGTAGACGCTGGACGAACTGGCATAAAGCAAACGCGGTACTTGCAGGCGGTGGCAAGCATCCAGCACATGGGCAAAGCCCACCAGATTGGGTGTGACAAAATCCATGGGCGCTTGCATTGAATGCCTGACACCTGCCTGCGCTGCCAGATGCACCACCGTGTCGGGTTGCCACTGTGCCACCACTGAAGCAAAGGCATCTGTTTGCCCAAGATCGATTTGAAAATACTTCACGCCACACTGGGTGACACAAGCTGCCAGACGCTCTTTGCGCAAACGCGCCAACAAAGGGTCTGCCGTATCGGCGACCCCACCGATGCCCGTGGCTGGGTCCACTTTGTCGCAACCGGCCACGTCATAGCCCAAAGCATGCAAGCTTTTCACCAAGTGTGAGCCTATGAAACCCGCCACACCTGTTACCAATACTTTTTTGCTCATGTCATTCAATCTTTGGAAGTCATTGCTTGTTGAGGTTCTGATTTGTGATGCGCCCGCTGTTTAGCTCCATTCCAAGGTTGTCGGCAAGAAGCCAGTCGATTGCGCTGGCGCTGGCCACATGCTTAATGCTTTTTGCTTGGGCTGTCTGGTACTTGGATTGGAACCGCGAAGCCATGCTGGCTGTACACGATACCCCTATGGGACCGGCTTGGCTTTGGATATTTATCACCCAATGGGGCGACGCTGCGGTCGTGTTGATTGTGTTGCTGGCCGTCGGCAGATCGAGTCGCCATGGTGCGGCCTTGGCGATCAAAGGATTTTTGATCGGCTCTGTGGTCTCGCCGGTCTTGAAGATGTGGTTTTCATTACCGCGGCCATTGACAAGCCTAGACCCAGCGCTGCTCAACCCCATGGGTAACCCACCAGCATCTGCCAACTCCATGCCGTCAGGACATGCCTTGGCGGTGTCAACCTTGGTCTGCCTGATCGTGCTCATGTACCCCTCACTTTTGCGCCGCAAGGCCTTGCTGCTCCTCTTGATTTTAGGTGGCTTGGTGGTTGCCTTCTCAAGGGTGGTGGTGGGAGCCCATTGGCCGGCGGATGTGCTCGCAGGCCTAGGGCTGGGCATTTGGATCGCTTGGTTGACGCAGCGCTGGGAATGGTGGTGGTCCTGGACGCCTTATTTGTCTATGCGCTCTGGCAGCTGGCTGATACTTGTATTGGAAATAGGCTTGGTCATCTATGTGGTGGTCACCGCACCTGCAGAAATTGCCGCCAAGCTCGCCATAGGTTTGGTTGCGGTCATCGGTTTTCTAAGCGCCTTGAGCCGTTACTTGGGACTGCGGCACCAAAGGTCGCAGGGATGACTTTGCGGCATCCACTGACAACATGGTTGAAAATTTTGCTGGGCTGGAGCCTAGGCGGGCTGTTGCTGTTTTGGTTGCTGCGGCATGTCGACGGCTCGGGGATTGCGCAAAGTGCTGCAAAGTTGCCTGTGTGGTTATGGCTGTTTTGTACCCTGCTGTGGTTGCTGAGTTTTGTGTTGCGCGGTCGTCGGGTTCAACAAGAGTGGCATTGGCGTAGGCCCGTGAATTTGCGCACTGCCATGCGCTTGGTGCTGTTGCATAACGCAGCGGTGCTGGTCTTGCCCTTTAGAGCGGGCGAGGCGGGTTACCCCTTGCTGGTCAAACACGTTTTCGCCGCACCTTTGGGTCAATCATTGAGAAGTTTGATGTGGCTGCGTATTCAAGATGCCGCGGTTTTGGGTTTGCTGCTGGTGTGGCTGTGGCCTGATTTGCACTGGGGATGGCCCGTGCTTTGTACCTGTGTACTTGTGGGTTTGGTGATGTTGCCAGCCAACTACTGGCTTTTACTGCTCAAGCGTCGCAGCGCATGGGCACGCGCATTGCGCAGCATGCTGCACCGCAGAGCCCCGCGCAGCGCTTGGCTGTTGTCGCTTGGTAACTGGGTCTGCAAATTGAGTGTGGTGGCGATCTTGCTGTCTTCGCTTTTGGCCGTTCCACTGAAAGCTGCTTTTCAAGGCGCATTGGGCGGCGAATGGGCTGGTTTATTGCCTTTGCAAGGCCCAGCAGGACTGGGAACATACGAAGCAGGTGTTTGGCTGGCGGCTGGATTGAAAGACAGCGCTGCGGCCAGCCAATTACCCGCAGCCGCCCTGCTGGTCCATGTGTTTTGTCTGGCGGTATCCTTGGGTGCTGCCCTGCTTGCTTGGACAGTATTGCGCTGGCCAGAACCCAGCTCTGCGAATGGCGACAATACCTGAATGACTACATCGAACATGACCAACCGAATACCTGCACACCGTTTGTCCGTGGTGGTGCCCATGTACAACGAAGTCGAACTCGCTGCCGATTTGATCGATGCGGTTCAAGCCGCGCTGCAAGATTACCCATGGCCTTGGGAGTTGGTCATCATCGACGACGGCAGCACCGACGGCACATGGTTTCGCCTCAGCCAACACGCCGCCGAGGTAGGTCCACATATTCGTGCTTTGCGTTTGCAACGCAATTTCCGCCAAACCGCCGCCATGCAAGCAGGCATCGATTGCGCCCGTGGCGATGTCATCGTCACCATGGACGGCGATTTGCAAAACGACCCACGCGACATCCCCATGCTGGTCGAGCACTTGCTGGTTGAGGACAAAGACATCGTGGCAGGCTGGCGGCAAAACCGCCAAGACGGTTTTTTTCTGCGCAAAATCCCCTCTTACTTTGCCAACCGCCT
>CALPPP020000001.1 GCA_943325485.2 Rickettsia typhi | reverse complement strand
GAAATTGATGCCATGGCCAATATCGTCAAAGAGGCCATGGCCGCTGGCGCCGTGGGCTTTGCCACCAGCACCAGCCCTGCCCATAACGGCGAGGGTGGCTTTCCCATGCCCTCGCGTTTGGCCAGTGACGAAGAAATGATGCAACTCACACTTGCCATGGCTAGCCTGGGGCGTGGCGTCTACATGGTCACCAAAGGCGGACAAATGCCCATGTCGTTCTTGCAGTCGCTGTCGAAAACCAGTGGCCGACCCGTGATGGTGGCGGCATTGCTGCACAACAGCACCAACCCCGACGCCGTGTTCAAGGACATGAACGCCATTGCACAAGCCAACGAACAAGGTATTCCTCTGATAGGGCAGGTGTCGTGCTGCCCCTTGACCATGGACTTCACCTTTGCCTCTGCCTACCCTGTCGAGGGTTTGGTGAGTTGGCGTCCCGCCATGGGCCTGTCGCATGAGGCTCTGAAAGTGATGTTGGCAGACCCGTCTTTTCGCCAATCTGTTAAAGCTGAGTTGTCCCAAACCGCCACGTTTCGTTTGTTCAACAATGAATGGGATAAGGTGCATGTGGTGCAAACAGCTCTGTCCGAGCACCAATCGTTCGAGCAAAAAAGCATAGCCGAGTTAGCGCAAGCATCGCACCAAGACCCCTTGGATTTCGCATTGGATTTGGCGCTGAAAGAAGACCTGCAAACCGTGTTCACTGCGCAATTGCTCAACAGCGATACCGAGGCAGTGGCCCGCTTGCTTAACGACCCGCACAGCTTGGTGTCACTCAGCGACGCTGGTGCGCACCTTACCTTTTTCAACGATGCCGGTTTTGGTTTGCATTTGATGGGGCACTGGGCAAGGGATCTCGGCAAGATGAGCATGACCCAAGCGGTACACAAATTAACCCAACAACCTGCGCAGGTCTTGGGTTTGAAAGAGCGCGGTGTGTTGCGTGAGGGATATGCCGCTGATTTGTTGCTGTTTGACCCGCAAACGGTGGGTCGTGGACCTAAACACAGGGTGTTCGATTTGCCCGGTGGTGCAGCTCGCTTGAATACATTGGCCAACGGCGTGCATGGTGTGTGGGTGAATGGTCAACTGGTGGCTGACCAGCAGGGGCTTGTGGATCAAGCTGGCTTGCACGGCGAACTGCTGACCGAGTTTGCGTAATTGCCATGCCCATGCGTATCTTGCTGATTGAGGACGAGCCCAAGATAGCGTCATTTGTCTGTCAAGGACTGCGTGCTTGCGGCATGGGAGTCGATCACATCGACAACGGGATGGACGGGCTTGAGGTTGTTCTTCAATCGCAGCATGATTTGGTGGTGCTAGACATCATGTTGCCAGGTCTGGACGGCTTTGAGTTGTTGCAAAAAATCAGATCCATGGGCATTGCCACCCCTGTGATCGTCTTGAGTGCCAAGACCGATTTGCCTGATCGCTTGCAAGGCTTTGATTTAGGTGCAGATGATTACCTGGCCAAGCCTTTTTTCATCGAAGAACTGATTGCACGCATACGCTCACTGTTGGGTCGCAGTGCAAACCACAACGAAGATATTTTCAGCGTCGCTGGTATCACCCTCAATCGTTTGACGCGAAAAGCCGATTGGCAAGACCAAAGCGCCGTACTGAGCCAGCGGGAGTTCATGTTGCTGGACTATTTGATGCGCTCGCCTGGCTATATTTTTTCGCGCAAACAAATATTGCAGCATGTTTGGAATATCAATTTTGACCCGCAAACCAATGTGGTGGACGTGTGTGTACAACGCATTCGAAAGAAATTGATCTCAGACAAAAATAACAAGTCTGTATTTCCGATTGAATCTATTCGCGGTGTGGGCTATCGCATCAACCTTGAAAGCTTGGCGTGAGACATTCATTCAGGCTGAGGTTGATGTTGCTGTTCCTGGTCTGCATCTTGTTTGTCACCTTACTCAACCGATACTTAAGTCAATATTTTGCAGCCCAGTACCTGCACGAGCGTATTCAGTCGGGCATGGTCAAGGTTTTGCAGCAATGCACTCAACTCAATGTATCCAAAGATGAGTTCAAGCATTGCGCTGATGCGGCAAGGTCGCAATCTTGGATGGAGAGTTTGCCCAGCAGCTATGTTTATTGCGAGGGTCCCTCTTCTGCAAGCAGTTTGTCTAGCTTGTGTCAGCAAGTCCATTCCACTCAGGCCAATTGGAGTGATATCCAAGGCAATCCTGTCCCCGGTTTTGAGTTTTCTCTTGTCAGCTTGGGCGAGGAGCAGTGGAGCGCGGTCAGGCAAGCCTCAAGCCTTCGATTGCTTTTGGTGGAACAAGCGGTTGTCCAAAGATCGACCGATGAGCTTTGGGGTATTCGCAACCGCGTCATGCAATATGTGTTTCCAGTGATTGCCTTGATGCTCATGGTGGTGAGTTGGTTGATGGCTTCCGTGCTTCTCAAACCTGTCAACAACATCAAGCTTAAATTGCAAAAACTCTCTTCTAAAAACCTTAACGAACCCTTGGAGGTCAAAGCTGACTACAACGAGTTCAAAGCTTTCACAGAGGTTTTTGAAGAATTGCGTGGGCGCTTGCACAACAGCTTTCTACAGTCACAGCGGTTTTCTGCTGATGCCTCTCACGAGCTTCGCACCCCTTTGACGATTTTGCGTGGACATGTGGAGTTGGGCATTGCCGAACTGCCTAGTGGCTCGCCAGCACAAATTCGCTTGCGCTTGATGGGCGAGGAGATTGAGCGCTTGATTGACATCACTGAAAAACTGCTTTTACTCTCACGTGCAGACTCGGACAGTTTGAAGCTTGATACGACAGAAATCAATTTCAGCGATGTTGTTTCGCAAATGGTGGAGGATGCCCAGCTTTTCCAATCCAACTTAAAGATCAGGTCGACCATCGAACCCAAAATTTTGTGGCGTTGCGATAAAAACTTGGTTTACCAGCTGATTCAAAACCTGTATGTGAATGCAGTGAACTACAACCTGCCCAACGGTTGGATTGATTTTCAATTGAAGCAACGCAACGGGTCTTTGGAATTTTCAATTTCCAACCCAACCCAAGAGGTGGTGAAAGACCTCACAGGCCGTGCTTTTGAGCGCTTTTACCGAGGCGATTCAGCGCATACGCGACAAGTTGATGGTCATGGTCTGGGTTTGAGCCTTTGCATCGAAATCATTCATTTGCACCATGGGCGCATATCTTTGACAACCGAGGAGGGCAGTGTGGTCAGGGTCACGTTCACAGCCCCTTTGAACCCGCCCGATGTATGGTTTGGCTGACATTTCATGACAGATGCGTCATTTTCCTGTTGTATTGATGAATTTGATTGTTTCTAAGCACTTATTGGTTTAACTTAAGGCGCTTAAAGCCGATTCTCTTTCTGATACCTGTTAATTGCCTTTTATTTTGCTTGCCAAAATCCATCATCCGCGAAGTGACACTGACAACCTCTCCTCTTTTCAAGAGGCGGTTGAGACTGCGACCCAAACTTTTTACGATGCTGTTTGTGAACAAAAAAGTATCAAACATTTTTTATTTGGTATCTCGGTAGAAAAGATTTACGAGAATATGAAAATCCATGGGGACTTCGTGGTTCTCAAGCCAGAAAAATACTACCGTGATGTCATCTCGCAAACTGCGCCCCCTGGTTTGCAAGTCACCCCCAATCAGTTTGAAGACATTTATACCTGTCTAAGGGATGTGTTGAAGAAGCAAAGATTTTTGAAAAAACAAATCCCCAAGGTGGCCAGTTACATCATTGAAAACATCGAGGAAACACGCGCTTTGATTGCCGACGCGGAACCCAATATATTGCGCTCGCATGAAGTTAACAATGAATCTATTTGTGCGATGTTCAACAAATCTCGCGCAGAGGCTCGCATCGATCAATACAACGATGTTTATGTCCCATCTGGCTTTGATTACCCGTTTTGGACACGTGTAAACAAAGTTACCAAAGAAATTACCTTTGGTGCTCAGGCTTTTCCCATCAGTTCCAGCGTGAATTCCAGCGAAATTCAAAACATCAGCGAACAGGCCAATGCGAAGCTGGGCAACTTCTTCATGGAAGTTGATAACCGCACGCGCCATGGTCCTATATTGTTTTCGCTGCACGCCATCAAGTACCAAGACATTGTTCCTAAGCGCATGTTGCTCAGAGCTGCAAGAGAGTTCTCTAGCGCATTTGAAACCGCTGTGAGCATGGACAAATACAACTACCTCAAATCGGCGCTGAACTGATTTTTTATGCACCATCTTGTGTTCGTTTATGGCACTTTGCGTATCGGCCAGCGTAACGACATCAACCTCAAAACACCACAGCCCTTGTTTGTGGGCATGGCCATAGTCAAGGGCCAGTTGTACAGCCGAGGCTGGTACCCAGGCATACGTTTAGGCGGCGAGCAGTGGGTGCAAGGCGAGGTGTATGACATCTCGCCAGCGCTGTTGGCGCAGTTGGATGTATTGGAGGAAGTAGCGCCTGTGCCCAGTGGCGAATACCAACGTGTCCCTGCCGAAGTGCTATGTGGTGAACACAAGCTGGTTTGCGAGATCTACGAACTGAGTGCGGATTTTGCAGCGCAGTCGCAGCTGCTTGATCAGGGGAATTGGCTAGCGTACGGCCCTCACAGCTAAGCTGCCTATAGGTATTTTCCACCTACTCCTCACGGGTTTTTGCCCCCAAAGTCTTTGCCAAAGCGATGTTTAGGCAGACTTTGACAAGGAGCAACCATGGTGATGTCGTATCTTTTGGCCGTAGCCCTCGACCTGGCAACTGTAGGCGCGGTGGACTTGGAGCGCATGTACTGGGACTGTGACGCTTTGTACATGAAAGGTGAGTTGGGTGGGCAGGATTTAACCAGTTGCCTCTCTATCACGCAACGTTTTCAAAACCAACGCTTTGAAGGCAATTTCGACACCTTCATGATTTATTGGAATGAAAACAAATACCTCGAGTGGCGTCGCCGCGGTGTGGCTAACGGCACTTAAGCCCTCACAGTCCCAGGTAGGCTTTCACCACCGGAAAGTGTTGTTCGAAATCGGATATGCCATGGTCTGAGCCTTCAATCAGATGAAGTTGGGCGAATGGGTACCTGGCTACCATTTCTTGCCAATTCAGCACCTCGTCGCCAGTGGCCACCACGTTCAACAGTTGTGGGGGGTCTGGCAAAGCGCTGACATCTTGACTGGCCTGTCCCACATACAAGCTTTTCAGCTCCTCGATGTAGTGCGGCTCAAACACCACCGCTTCATCTGGGTTGTGCCACGCGCTTTGTGTACCTATATGGCTCACCAAGTCTCTGGCGGGATGCACCGCAGGGTTCAGTAACACCGTTTTGCATTGCATCACCGCACCCAGCCACGTGGCGTAAAACCCACCCAGCGATGAGCCCATCACCGCCATGCTGGCGTTGGGCCAAGTGTGAACCGCATTGAGTAAAAGTTCAGAGGCTGCTTGCGGCGAGACAGGTAGCTGTGGGCACAAGTACTGAACATCAGGGCGATGCTGTTTCAGCCACCTTGCTATGAATTGCGCTTTGAACGATTGTGGACTTGAGCGAAAGCCATGGGCATAAACCATATGGGTGATGGTCGGCACGTCAGAGGTAGCTGGCATCAAAAAATCGCTCCATCTGGAAGGCGGTACCAGCTGGCAATTGTTCGGTATCGAGCAATGCCTCAAACACCGCTTTGGCTGCAGGTGGGTGAACCCGTGTACCAGGGGCAAACATGTTCATACGCACAGCCTGGTCAATGGCCCGGGCGGCATAAGCAGGGGTGGTTCGCAACTCTTGCGCAAGCAATGGAGCAAACGCATGAGGCGTCGCCATGAATTGAAGTTGGGCCGCATTCAAAGTGGCCAAGAAGACTTTTAACTGTTGGGCATGTTGTTGTGCCCAGCGCTGATGCACATTCACAGAGGTAAATAGCCAGTCAGGAAACAGCGCAGAAATAGCGCCTAGATTTTTGTAGCCAGCATCCTCTGCGACATAACTCAAAGGGAAAGGTTGAAAACCCACATCAATCGAACCGTCTTGCAGATGTTTCCAACGTGTCGGGGCACCACCGACGGCTACCACGGTGTATTGGTCTTTGTTCAGGCCTATGGACTCGGCATAGCGTTTGACCAAATAAGCGGTTCCCTCTTTGAGAGACAGCACACCAAACCTTGCGCCAACCAAGTCGTGGGTTGATTGAGCAGGGGGTCTGGCAATGATTTGGTGGGGTAACTTTTCGGCGTTTCCTGCCACCATGCGCAAGGGTCCTCCTTGGTAAGCATCCACCATGACGGACTCGGGGGTAGAAACAGCGATATCGATTTCACCCTTTAGCAAGGCTTCAGTGATGCGCTCAGCACTGTCAAACACCAACACAGTGACAAGGAGTCCCTCACGCTCAAACAGCTTGAGCGCAAGCGCAGCCCACAAGGGGGCATAAAACACCGTGCGGGAAATGATGGCCACCCGCAAGACGGGTAGTGAGGGGCTTGTCTGCCCCCAACTTGGCTGGATCCGATGGCCAAACGCCGCTACGCCCAACAGCGCCAAGGTTGAGCGGCGTGATGGCTTGTTCAATTGGCCCTGGCAACCCACACAGTGGCGCCTTCTGAGCCATACAGCTCAGCGTGTTCAATGTTTCGGGCCAGGCGGAAATAGTCACCCGCTTTAAGGTGCGTGACCTTCTCGCCCACCGTTAACCAATATTCGCCACGTTGCACATAAGCGCTGACATCAAAGGGGTGGGTATGCGTGTCGATTTTCAAATCCGAAGCCCACTCTCGAACCAAAATTTCATCAAAACCTTCATCAAGGGACTGAGCTGTGAAGGACTCTAAGGTGGGTGTGGTCATGGGCTTACCTTTACAGAAATGGATGAAAGTCCTTGTATGGACCCCAGCATGGTGTCACCGGTCTTCACAGGCCCCACGCCATCGGGTGTGCCAGTGAAGATCAGGTCACCTGGCTGAAGTTCAAACAAGGTCGAAAGATTGGCAATGGTTTCGCTGACCGACCAAATCAAATGAGAAATATCACTTTTCTGCTTGACGTCGTTATTGACTGTGAGCGAGATTTCACCTGAATTGATTTCGCCGGTCTCAGATTTCAGATGCAAGACACCTATGGGAGCCCCATAGTCAAAGGCTTTGCCAATTTCCCAAGGCCGTCCTTGCTCACGCATTTTGATTTGCAAATCTCGGCGGGTCATGTCCAAACCCACGGCGTAGCCAAAAATATGGTCACTGGCTTGCGCAATAGGAATGTTTTTTCCCGCCTTGCCAATCGCCACCACCAACTCAATTTCATAGTGGAAGTTGCTGGTCAAGGTGGGATAGGGGATAGATACCGTGGTGTTTGCAGGTACCGCCACCACTGATTGCGCATCATTCGCTTTGCAAAAAAAGAAGGGCGGTTCGCGCTCGGGGTCAAAGCCCATTTCTCTGGCGTGGGCTGCGTAGTTTCTGCCAACGCAATACACACGACGAACTGGAAACGTTTCAGACTTGCCGGCGATGGGCAAGCCCACCACCGTGTGAGGGGGGAAGATGTAATTCATGGTCAGGCAGGGAGGGGGGTTTTCAGCATCAAGGCCGAGCGTTTGCAAGAGGCAATCAATTCATTGTGTTGGTTGTAGCCTCGGTGGGCAAAAATCACAATGCCATTGCGTGGGCGCGACTGGCTTTCACGCAATTCAAGTACCTCGGTTTCCACCCTGACGGTGTCGCCATGGAACAAAGGCTTGGGGAAACGCACCTCGTCCCAGCCCAAATTAGCCACTGTGGTCCCCAAGGTGGTGTCGCCCACGGACACGCCTACGATCAAGCCCAAGGTAAACACACTGTTGACAATGCGTTGCCCGAACTCGGTGTGGTGCTTGCAATATTCCTCATCCAAATGCAAAGCTGCGGGGTTGTGTGTGAGGGCGGAAAACATCACATTGTCCATTTCAGACACGGTGCGACGAATGGCATGTTGAAACACCTGCCCGACATAAAACGCTTCAAAGTACAAACCAGCCATCAGTGTTTCCTAGAGAGTTGCAGCAAGCGCAAGGCTTGGGTGAGGTGGGGCTTATCCACCATCTTGCCATCGAGTTGCACCGCACCAGCGCCTTGTGCCTGTGCAAACGCATCCACAATGCGTTGCGCATGGCTGATGTCGTGGGCAGAGGGCGTGAAGCCTTGGTTGATGACCTCCACTTGGTCGGGGTGTATGGCCAATTTGCCACTGAAGCCCTCTCTGCGAGCGTTTTGCACATCAGCAGCCAAGGCTTTCATGTCTTTGAAATCCACCGACAAGGTGTCAATCGCTTGCACCTCGGCATGGGCAGAGGCTAATAAACACAGTGAACGTGCAAGTTGGTAAGTGAAGGTGAAGTCACCTTGTTCATTACGGTTGGAGGTGGCACCCAAGGCCGTGGCCAAATCTTCTGCGCCCCATGTCAAGCCTTGCAAGCGGGGCGTGGCTCCGGCATATGACTGCAAATCGAACAAGGCACCCGCCACTTCGGTGGCCACAGGGATGATGCGGGTCGAACCGAGTTCCAAGCCTTCACGCACTTCCAATGCAGACAAGCAATGGTCCAACTGCTGCGCATCTTTGGCGTTCAAGGGCTTGGGCAGCATGATGCCGTCAGGTTTGCCAGCCATCACCGCCACCAAATCGTGCAAAGCCAAAGGGGTTTGCAAAGGGTTGATGCGAACCCACAGTTGTTGAGTTCGGTTGCTGTGGGCCTTTAGAAATTCAAACACCATGCTTCGCGCAATCGCTGTTCGATCGTGCGAGACAGAGTCTTCCAAATCCAAAATCAAGGCATCGGCTGAAGTACTGATGGACTTGGCGAGTTTTTTCTCACTGTCGCCAGGGACAAAAAGCAGGGAACGAAGCATGTGCATAGAGTTGCTGGGGTTTATTTGGTGCCAAAGATGCGGTCACCTGCATCACCTAGGCCTGGAAGTATGTAGCCATCTTCATTCAACTGCCGGTCAATCGCAGCGGTGTAAATCGGTACATCAGGATGTGCGCTTCGCATGGCGGCAACTCCTTCCGGGCAGGTGAGCAAACACAAAAACTTGATGGACTTGGGTTGGGTAAGTTTGATCCGAGCGATGGCGGCCACCGCGGAGTTGCCAGTCGCCAGCATGGGGTCTACCACAATCACATCTCGCTCAGGCATGTTTTGGGGAACCTTGAAAAAATACTCCACAGCTTGCAAGGTATCGGGATTGCGGTAAATACCAATATGTCCCACTCTGGCACCTGGTACCACTTGCAACATGCCATCCAAAATCCCTGTGCCTGCTCGCAAGATGCTGATCAAGGCTAATTTTTTGCCATCAATGGTGGGCGCTTGCATGGTCTCCATCGGGGTATCGATGGAGACATAACTGATTTCCATGTCGCGGGTGACCTCATAGGCCATGAGCATGGACAGCTCATTCAGTAAACGTCTGAAGCTGCTGGTGCTTGCATCCTTGCGTCGCATCAAGGTCAATTTGTGTTGCACCAAGGGGTGTGAAATGACATGCACAAAGGGATCGTTAAACATAGACGCTGTGAGTTTGGGTTTGCTTGCGCATTGTCGCTTCAAATGCCGTGTTCTCAGTCCAAATCGCCCAGCCCTGATTTGGTGCCTGCGACCTATCGTTTACCCTAGTTTCGCACCCATTTTGTGCGCTTAAAAACATGAAATAGCACCGATTGAATGCAATTTCGATTATCTTTGCATACAAACAAGCCACAATCGGTTGGCATCTTGATTGCTAGGGTAAAGCATGTCTCTCCACACACACAGCAAGGACAACACACTGGAATTGGTGTCCTTGTCCAAGCACTACAGCGCTGACAGCATTGCTGTGGACAGCATTGATTTAAAAGTCCCCACCAACCATTACTGTTGTTTGCTTGGCCCCTCGGGTTGCGGCAAAACTTCTACCTTGCGCATGGTGGCCGGTCACGAGGTGGTGACTTCGGGCGATGTGATTTTGGGAGGCCGCAACATCACCCATGCCACGGCCGCAGAGCGTGGCACCGCCATGATGTTCCAAAGCTATGCCTTGTTTCCCCATCTGAACTCTTTAGACAACGTCGCTTTCAGCCTGAAGATGCGAGGTGTGGGCAAAGCAGAGAGACACCAACGTGCCCATGCCTTGCTAGAGCGTGTAGCCATGAGCGCTTATGCGCAACGTTTCCCTTCGGAGTTATCGGGCGGTCAGCAGCAACGCATTGCTTTGGCGCGAGCGCTCATCATGGAGCCTCGTGTACTTTTGCTCGATGAGCCCTTGTCGGCACTCGATCCGTTTTTGCGCATACAAATGCGTGCCGAATTGCGCCGTTGGCAAAAAGAATTGGGCTTGACCTTCATTCATGTCACGCATTCGCAAGAAGAGGCCATGGCCTTGGCAGACACCATGGTGGTGATGAACCATGGCCGCATTGAGCAAGCAGGTACGCCGCAAGAAGTGTTTAACCGTCCTGCTTCTGAGTTTGTTGCCCGCTTCATGGGTGGTCACAATCTTGTCAAAACACCGCAAGGCTTGGTCGCGGTTCGCAGCGACAAAATTGCAGTGCTTGAATCATCTCAGACAAGCAGCAGCCCTAGCGTGCAGGCCTCACTGATCGACATTGAGTTCCAAGGAAGTTACTGCTTGTTGGCGTTTGAGCCTCAGGGGCCCCACACCGAAGCCATGAGCGTGATGTTGCCTGAGTCCAGTGTCAATTCCCAATGGACCCCAGGACACACCTACCACTTGCAGTGGCAAGAAGCGGATGGCCATGTGCTACCTGCCCATTGAAATGCTGTTCACCCTCGCCGCCTGACGATCTCAGGTTTTTTAACCCCGTAAAAGGAAGACCATGAAAGACGAAACACTCCCTGTAGAGCAAGTGGCGACAGACCGCCGTGCGGTTTTAAAAGGCACTGCTGCCATTTTGGCCAGCGGCATTTTCCCTGCGGTACATGCCCAAGAAAAAATCGTGCTGCGTTACCTTGGCACAGCAGTGAACCAAGACAAAAAAATTGCAGAAGAATTCAAAAAAGCCACTGGCATTGAAATTCAATACGTGGCTGTCACCACCGATGACGTCACCAAGCGTGCTGTGACTGCCCCCAATTCGTTCGATCTGATCGATACCGAATACTTCTCTTTGAAGAAAATTGTGCCTACAGGCAATTTGTTGGGTATCGATACCAAGCGTATTAAAAACGCCGACAAAATCACCTCTCTGTTTACCAAAGGTGAAGTGGCTGGTAAAAAAGTGGGTGACCAAGGTACCGCGCCCAAGAAAGTCATGTATTTGGACAAGCCCGATAGCAAGACCTTCTCTGCCACGCCTACACAGTACATGACCCTTATCCCCACCGTGTACAACGCCGACACCTTGGGCATCCGTCCTGACCTGATCAAGCGTCCCATCAGCTCTTGGGCCGAGTTGCTCAACCCTGAATTCAAAGGCAAGGCTGCCATTTTGAACATCCCCTCCATTGGCATCATGGATGCGGCCATGGTGGTGGAAGCCAAGGGTATCTACAAATACCCCGACAAAGGCAATATGACCAAGGCAGAAATCGACTTGACCATCAAGACTTTGATTGAGGCCAAAAAAGCCGGTCAATTCCGTGCTTTGTGGAAAGACTTCAACGAATCCGTCAACTTGATGGCTTCTGGCGAAGTGGTGATCCAGTCCATGTGGTCACCCGCGGTGACTGCGGTGCGTACCAAAGGCATCGACTGCGTGTTTCAGCCTTTGAAAGAGGGATACCGCGCATGGGCAGCTGGATTTGGCGTACCCAAGTCTGTCACCGGCAAAAAAGCCGACGGCGTCTACGAGTTCATCAACTGGTTCTTGGACGGCTGGGCGGGTGCTTACCTGAATCGCCAAGGCTATTACAGCGCGGTGTTGGACACAGCCAAAGCCAAAATGGAAGCCTACGAGTGGGCTTACTGGATGGAAGGCAAACCTGCTGCCAAAGACATCAAGTCACCCAACGGTGACTTGCTGGCCAAAGCCGGCAGCGTGCGTGACGGCGGCAGCTATGAA
This sequence comes from Rickettsia typhi, assembly GCA_943325485.2. GTDB lineage: Bacteria > Pseudomonadota > Gammaproteobacteria > Burkholderiales > Burkholderiaceae_C > Limnohabitans. The sequence goes on along the minus strand of CALPPP020000001.1, from coordinate 14,593 downwards.
ACCCGCATGGGTGGCATCGCTTGCTGGAATGCCGTGATGGATGAAAACGAGTACATGGTTAAGAAGTGGAACGAATTCGTTGCCGCTTGATCATTGCTAATTAAGGCATGAGCACACAGCAGAACACCGTGAAAACGGCAAGCCCTCTGCGCATTTCTGCGCGGTGGCAAGCCACGCCTTATTCACTGGTGTTTCTGCTGTTTTTCTTGGTTCCCTTAGGTCTGATCTTCATGGTCAGCTTTTGGGAATTCAATGAATATGAAATGATTCCCACTTTCACGCTGCACAGTTACTTCAGCATTTTTGAAGGCTGCTCGCGCGTGAACGACTACGGGGACATGTGTGTCACTTTGAAGACCTACTGGTCCACCATCAGCATCAGCTTGATGGTGTGGGCGATTACCTTGGTCTTGGGTTTTGCCATTGCTTATTTTTTGGCGTTTTGCGTTCAGTCTTCTTCCACGCAGACGCTGTTGTTCGTGTTGTGTACCGTGCCCTTTTGGACCTCGAATGTCATCCGCATGATTTCTTGGATTCCCTTGCTGGGGCGCAATGGCTTGGTGAACCAAACCCTCATGGGTATGGGCTTGGTCAATCAACCGGTGGAGTGGTTGCTGTTTTCACAATTTTCTGTGGTGTTGGCTTTTGTGCATCTCTACACCATGTTCATGATTGTTCCCATCTTCAATTCCATGATGCGTATCGATCGCTCATTGATTGAAGCCGCCTACGACACAGGCGCTACGCCTTGGCAAACCTTGTGGAATGTGATCATTCCCTTGTCCCGCACCGGCATCATCATTGGGTCGATTTTTGTCATCACCATTGTGATGGGTGACTTCGTCACCATCGGCGTCATGGGTGGGCAACAAATAGCGTCGGTAGGCAAAATCATCCAAGTACAAACCTCGTTTTTGCAGTTCCCTCTGGCTGCCGCCAACGCCGTGATTTTGTTGTTGGTGGTGCTCATGATCATTTGGGGCCTGACCCGTTTGGTTGATATTCGCAAGGAGCTATGAGCATGGCTTCTGTCTCCTACTCACAGAAAAAACCTGCAGGTTTTTGGTGGTTGCTGGCCGTGTTTGTGGCCTTTGTGCTGTTTCTCTACGGCCCCATGATCACCATTTTTATTTTGAGTTTCCAAGGCCCTGAGGGTGGCTTGACATTCCCTCTGCGGGGTATGTCCTTGCATTGGTTCTACAAATTGGCCGAGGGCTTGGGTGTAGTGGACATTGGCGCAGCCTTCAAACGGTCCATGTTGTTGGGCGCGGTGGTCATGTTCTTGACCATGTTCATGTCGGTGTTGGCGGGCTTGGCATTTCGCAAAAAATTGCGGGGTGGCGATGCACTTTTTTACATCACTGTGGCGAGTCTCATCATGCCCTCCATCATCGTGTCCTTGGGCATTGGCTTGCAATTCAGGTTGCTCGATAGCGGTATCAAATCTTTGTTTGAAGCATGGGGCATGACCGAGTCCTTAGAAAACTTTGGCACCTCTTTAGGTCTGTTTACCTCGGCCATGGGCGCGCATTTAACGTGGACTTTGCCTTTTGGTTTGCTCATCATGTTTGCGGTATTCAACCGCTTCAACCCTGCATATGAAGAGGCTGCCGAAGATTTGGGCGCTACGCCATGGCAGACTTTCAAGCATGTGGTGTTCCCTTTGATTGCGCCTTCGGTCGTGGGTGTAGGTATGTTTGGTTTCACTTTGAGCTGGGATGAAATTGCCCGTACCTCGCAAGCCATTGGGGACGTGAACACCTTGCCCTTGGAGTTGCAGGGCTTGACCACCACGGTCACCAATCCAGCTATTTATGCTTTGGGCAGTGTGACGACCTTGATTTCCTTTGCTGTGATTGGATTGGCATTGGGCACCGGTGCATGGTTGCGCAGGAGGCGTGGATGAGCAGTCCTGCTCTCAAGGATGCACCAGCTGTTTGGAGCGATCAAGCCATTTACGAGCGCATCGTTGAGTCTGTGTTGGACCACCGCTTGCCACCTGGCACCCGTTTGACCGAAGACCGCTTGTGCGGCATTTTTGGTGTCTCTCGCACCCGTATCAAACCCATCTTGGTCAGGCTGGCCAATGAGCGCATCATCACCCTCACGCACAACCGTGGCGCATCGGTATCGCAACCCACGCAACAAGAATCTATTGAGGTGTTCGAAGCACGCAGGTTGATCGAGCCTGTGCTGGTGCTGCGCTTCATGGACAAAGCACAAGCACACGATATTGCTCACCTGTCACGCATGCTGGCTCAAGAGAGGCAAGCCCAAGAGGCGGGTGACTGGCACAAGGCCATTCGACTGTCTGGAGAATTCCATTTGTATATTGCCGAAGTGGCTGGCCATGAGACCTTTGGTCGCATGATGCATGAGTTGATTTCTCGCAACTCCTTGATCTTGATGGCTTGGGGTTCACGTGACACTAGTTTGCGCAGCCAACATGCTGCCTGTGGTTGCCAAGAACACAAAAAGTTACTCGACGCCATTCGCTTGCGCGACCACCTCGAGGCGCCCAAGCAAATGGTGGATCACCTCAATACCATTGAGAGCCAGCTGAATTTTTCCATGGTACAGCCGCAGTTGGTTGACTTAGAGCAACTGCTGCAAGACTGATGGCCATGCGGCACTTGCTTGTCATCAACCCAAATACGGGGCAGGCGACCACCCAGCGCTTGCAGTCACATTTGCAAACGCTGTTGCCCTCTGATGTGCAACTCGATTGCATCAACGCCCGTTTTGGCGCACCTTATATCGCTTGCGAAGCCAGTCATGCGGTGGCGGGTCATGCATTGCTTGACGCTTGGGCGCATCATCTGCATACCTCTGCACATGCCCCGGATGGTGTGTTGATCGCTTGTTTTGGTGATCCGGGTTTGTTTGCTTTACGGGAGGCCAGTGCCTGTCCGGTATCTGGTTTGGCAGAGGCTTCTTTCATTCAAGCTGCTCGATCAGGCCCGTTTGCCATTGTCACAGGGGGTGCACGTTGGAAACCCATGTTGGAGCGATTGGCTTTAAGTTTGGGCTTTGCCTCGCAGCTGCAGCACATTGAATTGGTTCAAGAAACCGGTGCTCAGTTGTTGGCCGATCGTCACAATGCACTCAGGGTACTGGGCGTGGCCTGTCAACAAGCTGCACGAAGTGGTGTGCGATCCATCATCTTGGGCGGCGCTGGTTTGGCCGGTTATGCCGCCGAGCTTCAAGCCGAGGTTGATTTACCCTTGATTGACAGCGTCAGTGCAGGGACCGAGCTTTACTTACAGCGGCAAATGCCCTTGAGCGCTCGCTCCATCAATGGCTTTGACACGGCTTGGAATCACTTACCGCCCACCATGGATTTTCGATTGATTGACCGCTGAAGGTGTTGAGTCAGCTCAGCAAGTCAGACAAGCTTCGTGCAATCACCTTGGTAGCTCGGCGTAAATCGTCTAAATTCAAACGTTCATCGGCTCGCTTGGCGTGTGACTCCAGCACCGTGCGCGGACCGGCGCCGTAGATCACGCCGGGAATGCCACGTTCCACATACAAACGTACATCGGTGTAGAGCGGTGTGCCCACCGCTGGAATGGGTTCACCAAATATGTCGCTGGCGTGTTGTTGCAGGGCATTCACCAAAGGCTTGTTGCCAGGCAAAGGCTTCATGGCATGGGCCATCAACATGCGACGTACATCAATATGGATAGCATGGCGAGCCTCTCGTGAAGCGTTGTAGTCCTCAACCGCTTTGGCCAATACTTCGCGGATGGAGGCTTCCACCTGAACAGGATCTTCCTCGGGAATCATTCGCCTGTCGAGTTTGAACACCACCTTGCCCGGTATGACGTTGGTGTTGGTGCCACCCTCGATCAAGCCCACATTCAAATAAGGGTGGGAAATGCCTTCCACATTCGAGCGAATGTGTTTGTACAAAGCGTTTTGCGCATACAAGGCGTTCAGCAGGGCAACAGCGCCTTGCAAGGCATCGATGCCGCTATCAGGAATGGCCGCATGGGCCATCTTGCCGTGCACAGTGACCTCCATTTGCAAGCAGCCGTTGTGCGCCGTGATGATTTGGTAGCTAAACCCTGCGGCGATCATCAAGTCGGGATGAGTATGGCCATGCGACAAAAGCCACCCTGGACCCACTTCGCCGCCAAATTCTTCGTCGTAGGTGAAGTGCAATTCCACTTGGCCTTTGCTGGGTTTGGCGACGGCTTCTAAAGCGCGGAGCGCAAAAGTGAAGGTAGAAAAATCGCATTTGCTGACCGCAGTGGCGCGGCCATACATCTGCCCATCCACTATCTCACCGCCATAGGGGTCATGTGTCCAGCCTTCGCCGGGAGGCACCACGTCACCATGGGCGTTCAAAGCAATCACCAAGCCTTCTCCGTAGTGCCGTTTGACAATCAAATTGGTGATGGAGGTGAGGCCTTGCGCTTGAACCTCAGCTTGGGGTACCTCAAAGCGTTGCGAAGGCAGGCCCATGCCCTCTAGCAACTCGGCTGTGCGTAAAGCATGGGGCGTGTTGTTGCCCGGTGGTGTGTCGGTGGGTATGCGAACCAGTTCTTGCAAAAATCGCACTTGTTCATCGAAGTGTGCATCTATCCATTCGTCAAGTTGCTTGTAGGTACTCACGGGCTGTCCTTGAAAGGGTGATGGGTTTTCCAGTGCTGGGCGATGTCAATGCGTTTACATACCCATACACGCTCAAATTTGGCGATATGGTCTAAGAATTTTTGCAAAGCCACGATGCGGCCAGGCCGGCCCAGCAAACGACAGTGCATGCCTATGCTCATCATCTTGGGTGACTCAGCACCTTCGGCATAGAGCGCATCAAAGCTGTCGCGCAAGTAGATGAAAAAATCCTCGGCTTGCGAAAAACCTTGCGGCAGGGAAAAGCGCATGTCATTGGTGTCGAGGGTGTAAGGCACGACCAAATGCGGCACCACATCGCCATTGGTTTTGGCAACTTTCATCCAAAACGGCAGATCGTCACCGTAATAGTCGCTGTCATACGCAAAACCGCCGTGATCCACCACCAGTCGGCGTGTGTTGGGGCTGTCGCGGCCGGTGTACCACCCTAAGGGAGCTTGACCCGTCATCTGTTGGATGATGTCCATGCCTATGCGCATGTGTTCACGTTCTGTGGCTTCGTCCATGTGTTGGTAGTGGATCCAGCGCCAACCGTGGCAGGCAATTTCGTGGCCCAATTCCACCAAAGCCGAGGTGAGTTCGGGGTGGCGTTGCAATGCCATGCTCACACCAAACACCGTCAGGGGGAGTTTTCGTTGCTCGAATTCTCGCAAGATACGCCACACGCCTACCCGAGAGCCGTACTCGTAAATGCCTTCCATGCTGAGGTGGCGAGCTTCAAAGCTGGGAGGGTTGAACATCTCTGAGAGAAATTGCTCGGAACCCGCGTCGCCATGCAGCACCGCGTTTTCGCCGCCTTCCTCATAGTTCAAAACGAACTGAACAGCCACCCGCGCCTGACCTGGCCAGTTGGCATGGGGTGCTTGTTGGCCGTAGCCAACCAAGTCACGCGGGTAGGGGAGTGTGGAGTCGTAGGTCATGAAACAATCTGTAGCTTGAATATACAGATTATTTCAGCCAATCAGGTTCAGGGAGTTGGTTGAAGACATTGCGCAGACCTTGGCTCCAACTGCTACGCAATTCACGGAAATAATCATCACCTTCATCAATGCGGTGACGCTTGAACACAGACAGTCCATCTCGTTTGACCATGGCAAAGTCGATGGGCAAACCGACGGAGAGATTACTTTTGATGGTGGAGTCGAACGACACCAAAGCGCATTTGGCTGCCTTGTAGAGGCCCAGTTCGGGTTGAATGACGCGGTCCAAAATCGGTTTACCGTATTTGCTCTCGCCGATTTGGAAAAACGAGGTGTCAGCTGACGACTCGATGAAATTGCCTTGGGGATAGACCATGAAGAGACGTGGCGCTTCGCCTTTGAGTTGTCCTCCCACCAAAAAAGTCGCTGAAAAATCAACCGACGATTGCTCAGGCGCTTCGTTTTGTGTGGTGGTGATGACCTCGCGCAATTCACGACCCAACAACTCAGCCACGCAGAACAGCGAACCCATGGCCGTCAAAGGAGAACCGCTGTGATGTGCATGCTGCTTGATGCGACTCACCACCTGCTGTGTGGTGGCCAAGTTGCCACTGTTGAGCATGACGATCACGCCTTCACCGGGCGTTTCAAACACCGTCATCTTGCAAAAGGTGGATACGTGGTCCACACCGGCATTGGTGCGTGAATCCGAGGCGAATAACAAGCCCTCATTCAATGCCATCGCAACACAATAGGTCATAGCGGTTTATTGCTGAGTAAAGTTGAGCGATTCTACTTTCGCAAAACTGTCCAAGGTTTCGTTGCCACCTCCAATGCGCACACCCCGAACAGGGCTCGCATCATCGTAGTCCAGTCCATGCGCCAAGCGAATATGGCCTTGGTCTGCGCCCACCGAATTGCTGACGTCAAAACCTACCCAACGCCCCCCAATCCATACCTCGGCCCACGCATGGCTGGCCACATGGCCCTGATCAGTCGAGTTCAGGTAGCCGCTGACATAACGAGCAGCTAAGCCTAAGTGCCTTACACAGGCTAAAAATACATGGGTATGGTCTTGGCATACACCCTTGCCCACCGCAAACGATTGCGCTGCGCTAAAGCCCACTTGGGTATGGCCTTTTTCGTAAGGCATGTGATTGAGCAAGGCCAGCATCACATCGTGCAGACCCAAATACGGTCTGGACTTCACGGTGGACCTGAAAGGCTCGATAAAAGCTTTGATGGCTGCATCTGGTTGCGTCAAGGGCGTGATACGCAAGAACACCGCGGGTGGCACGGGGCCTTCAGGTTCGCCTTGGTCGGTTTGCATTAACTCGATCATGCCTTGCGCTTTGAGCACAATGGACTGCACGGGTTGGTCCATCACCAAACAATGGCACTGGTTGCCATAAGCATCAGTCCATGGCGTGGCCTTGGCGGGCAGGGTCAATTGCCATTGACTGACATGCTGCCTGGCGGTTTTGGGTGGCGACATGCGCAGCATTTGGATGCTGCGGCGCATGGCTTGGTCGTAGGTATAGGTGGTTTCATGGAAGATTTGCAACTTCATGACAAAACTTCCAAGTACTCGGTTTGCACGGCTTGGGCTAGGCCTATGTTTTCTTCCACAAACTTTTCAAGGTAAGCCTCTAGACCGTGGTCATAGACTTCTTTCAATGCGCCGTAACGCAAGTGGGTCAAAAGGTTGGCACAACGTTTGCGAGCTTCGCGTCCCGTTTGCTGAGGCAGTTGACTGAGTATGAGGGCGCACTCATCCAAACAAAAGTGCAGAGAACGTGGAACTCGAGGATTGAATATCAGTAATTCAGCCACACGATCGGCATCGATGGTGTCGCGGTAGGTATCTCGGTATGCCTCCAAAGCGCTGACCGAGCGAAGCACGGCGCCAAGCCGGTAATAGTCGTCCACCATGTCGCTTCCGCCCTCCGATTGACGTCGGGTTTTCACGCTGAGAATGCGCGCAGTGTTATCGGCTCGCTCAAGGTAAGTGCCTAAACGTATGAAATGGTAGGGTTGGTCACGCTGAATGGTGGCAAAGGTCACGCCACGGAACAGATGGGAACGTTGTTTGATCCATTCAAAAAAGCTGGAGTCCACTGTGGTGTCGTTGCGAAGCATTTTTTTCTTACGCGACAGTAATTCAAGCCAGGTGTCATTGATGCACTCCCACATTTCTACCGTCATCGCACCCCGCACCGCACGAGCGTTTTCTCTGCTGGCTTGAATGCTGTTAAAAATAGACGAAGGATGATCTGGGTCCCAGGCTAAAAATTGCGCAACTTGATCGGCTCGAATGGTTTTGCCGGTTGCTTCGAAGGCTGCCAGTGTGTCGGTGATGACCAAGGGTTCTTTCACCGCCTCCGCATCGTCGCCTTGGTTATCGCTGGCGGACACCAAGGCAAACGATTGACCCACCTCCAAAATACGCGCCATGTTCTCTGCACGTTCAAGGTAGCGTGACATCCAATACAACTGGGCGGCAACACGAGACAGCATCAACTGGCCTCGCTCTCTTCAAGCACCCAGGTGTCTTTGGTGCCACCGCCTTGAGACGAGTTCACCACCAAGGAGCCCTCACGCAATGCCACACGGGTCAAGCCACCTGGCACGATGCGGGTTTTGTCCCCCATCAGCACGAACGGGCGCAAATCGATGTGCCTAGGCGCAATACCTTGGTCGACAAAAATAGGGCAGGTGGACAGACTTAAGGTGGGCTGTGCGATGTAATTGTCCGGATGGGCTTTGATGCGTTTGGCAAATGAATCAATTTCGCTTTTACTGGAGGCGGGACCCACCAACATGCCGTAGCCACCTGCGCCATGCACCTCTTTGACCACCAAGTCTTTCAAGTTAGCCAAGACATAACTCAGTTCGTCGGCATGACGGCATTGCCAAGTTTGTACATTCTTCAGAATAGGTTCTTCTTGCAAGTAAAAGCGAATCATCTCCGGCACAAAGGGGTAGATGGACTTATCGTCCGCCACACCTGTGCCCAGTGCATTGGCGATGATGACATTGCCCTGACGGTACACAGAAGCCAGACCCGGCACACCAATATAAGAATCTGCTTGAAAGCACAAAGGATCCATATAGGTATCGTCCACCCGGCGGTAGATCACATCCACTTGCTGTGGCCCTTCGGTGGTTTGCATATAAACAAACCCATCTCTGACAAACAAGTCGGAGCCCTCCACCAACTCAATGCCCATTTGCTTGGCCAAGAAAGCGTGTTCGAAATAGGCGCTGTTAAAACGCCCCGGTGTGTGCAACACCACCGTAGGCTGCTCTACCCAACTTGAAGATCGCAAGGTTTGAAGCAAGAGGGCGGGGTAGTGTTCGACTGGGCGAACTGCATAACGCCTGAACAGATCGGGAAAGAGTCGCATCATCAAGATGCGGTTACTCAACATATACGACACCCCTGATGGCACACGCAGGTTGTCTTCCAGTACATAAAAATTACCGTCGGCATGGCGAATGATGTCGACACCCGCAATATGGGCGTAAATTTGGTGCGGTAAATCTAGGCCCAGCATCATGGGCATGAACTGTGCGTTGGCCAATACTTGCTCGTTGGGGACCACACCTGCACGAAGGATGTTTTGCTGGTGATAGACATCATGCAAAAACATATTGATGGCCGTGACCCGTTGCACCAGTCCCTTTTCCATCAACGCCCATTCCGATGCATCAATGATGCGTGGAATCAAGTCGGAGGGAATCAAGCGTTCGGTGCCACCCTCGTCGCCATTCAATGAAAAGGTGATGCCCGTGCGACGAAATATCAAATCGGCTTCTGTTTGTTTTTGCTGCACGGTTTCAGCAGAAATGCCTTTGAGCCATGCGTCAAAGGTGGCATAGTGCGACCGTGCCAATCCGTTGGATTGCCGCATTTCATCAAATATGGCGTGTGCCATGAAGATCCGCCTTGATTGAGTAGGTGTTAGCTCTTCTTAAGCAGACTTTATGCCCAGCAAAACTGCGCTAATTTTCAGTGCAATAGTTCTTGGATATGCCTGTTTGAGGGGCTTAAAAGGAATGCACCAGGTACTTTTGCTCGAAATAAGTGCGCATAGAGTGTTGCGCACCTTCGTGGGGCAGTCGGGCTCAGCGATGGAGCGCCATTCTTTGGCGCGAAAAGGCAGCGACACCTTCTTCGTCCAAAGCTGCTTGAAGTGGTAAGCCCGCAAGGCGCAGTGCATGGCGTACCGCTTGTTTTTGTAAAGGCCTTGAAGGCGTTCGTCCCAGCATGGCCAAGGCCCAATCAGGAAGCTCATCAAATGCGGCTTGGATCACCAACTTGATGAGAGGACGGTCCAAAAGGCTTGAGGGGTAGTTTTCAATCACCTTGATGATCTCTGCAGTGCGGTGATCGAATCGCAAGTCAGGCAAAAAGGCCAGCAATGCTTCTTCGCTGGCCTGTTTGGTTTGGGGCAAATCTTCTATCCCCAGGTGCTTGCCAATCATGGTCATTTCGCCCAAGTAGCGGTCTTGTTCGGCGTGGTCCAGTGGGTTGAGTGAAAAACTTTGGTAGGCCCGTAAAAAACTGCTCACCTCACCTAAATGGACCCAGCGCAGCAGTTCAGGTTCGTTGGCCACATAAGCAGAGCCATCGGGCATGAAGCCATGGACATTGGCATGAATTCGGTTGACCCGGTCTATGGCTTTCAAGGCCAACTCGCTAGGGCCATAGGTGGTGATAGCAACAAAGTAAGCGGTTCGACCCAAACGGGCTTTGAGGTCATGGCGAAAATTGGAATGGTCCCAAACCGCAGCCAAGGCGCGGGGATGCAGGGCTTGCAACATCAGCGAGGACAAGCCCCCTACCATCATGCCGATGAAATGCGCATGGACCCGCCAAGGCATGGACGCGGGCCCCAATAGACCGGGGTCACCTAAAGGCTGCTTGAAGTTGTCGAGTGACTGGGTTGAGCCCGTCATCTGTCGGATGTGTTGACCGATCAAATGACGCACAGGCTGAGGGATTGTCAAAGCAGCCGACCGCACACGGCATTCAAAGGCGCTGTTGTGATGAAGCGGCCAATTAAACATGGTCAAGAGCCTGGTGGCGACTGCTCAGTTCGCTTTTCAAGCAACTGACGCAACTCACTGAGTTCGCGGTGAACGGTGCGCAACTCATGTTCTATGGCGTTAAATTGTGCGTGGTCTTTTCGGTCTTGTTCTTTATCAGCCGTGATGGAGTCCACAATGACCGCAATAAAGAGGTTAAAGACAATGAAAGTGGCGATGAGAATAAAAATAACAAAAAATACCCATGCATAGGGGAATACTTCCATGATGGGTCTGGCCAATTCTTGTGACCAACCTTCCAAGGTCATGATTTGAAACAGAGTAAAAGCACTGGCACCTAAGTTGCCAAACCATTGGGGAAAATCATGCTTAAAGAGATTGGTCGCAATCACTGCAGCCACATAAAAAATAATCAAAATTAAGCCAAAAACTGAGCCTAGTCCTGGTAAAGCGCTCAGCAAGCCGCCGACCACTTTGCGCATACTTTCGACTTTATTGATCAGTCGAAGTACCCGCAAAACTCTTAAAGCTCTCAACACAGACAAAGAGCCAGAAGCAGGAATCAGCGCAATACCTACAACAATAAAGTCGAATACACACCAAGGGTCTTTGAAATAAGTAAGCCCTCTGGCCGTGATGAGAACCACAATTTCAGCAATGAAAATCCATAAAATTGCATGGTCAATTGAATGCAGCTGCGGCCACATTTTGTCCATGATGTCGGCATCGGTTTCTAAACCGAGAATCACGGCATTGAGCAAAATCAGAAAAACCAAAAAATTTTGAACCCATGGATTTTCCATGAAATCTTCAATTCGGTTTCTCCAGGTGCTGTTCGAATGGTAAACGTGATTCATACAACTGCATCTTAATTTTTTAAAGATGCAGACTTTAGCGCATACCCTTGCGGCTTAAAACTGACGACTAAGCCGCCAATGAGTGGGCTAATGTGAATACCGAATTGGGTCCGGAGGGCAATTTGGGGACTTGAAGCGGTTTAAATTTCCTTGGGTCAAGTTTGGCTGAAGTATTCGCGGTGGGTACACCACCCCAAGCTTCATCAGGCACTTGGTTCATCACGTCGGCCAAACTCAAACCTTTCAGGTGAGTTTCCCAAAAATTTTTCATCAAATGCGAAACCACATCTTTGCTCATTTCACCTTGGTCTTCGCGAGAACGAAGCTTAGCTTGCTCTTGAAAATCAAAATGTTTCACCAGGTCTAGCAGCATCAAATCAGAGGGTTTGCTTTGCGTGCAATAACCACCACCTGGGCCACGGTAAGAAACCACAAAACCCTGTTTCTTGAGTCGAGAAAACAAAGACTCCAAATAGGACACTGATAAGCCCAGTCGCTTGCTCACAATGTCGGTGGTCACAGGCCCACTGTCTTGGTGCTTACACACCCACAGCATGGTGTTGACCGCGTTTTGCGTCAGTTTAGAAAACATATCAATCTCCAGACTTTGTCTCAGTGTGTAAGTCACCATGAGGTGACATGAATCAGTTCGTGTGTGTAATATAGGTTCAAAAAGAATAATTTCAATCAAAAAATAGAAATTTGAATCGTTATTAGGTTATTATTGAGTCAAAACCTATTCAATCAAGCTGGAGATATACCAATATGCAACGTGTCACCTCAACCGTAGCCATGCAAGGCAGGTACAGAATCGGCGCAGTGGCCAAACTTGCTGGCTTACCTGTAGCGACTTTGCGTGTCTGGGAGCGCCGTTACTCGGTGGTCACCCCACCTAAAACCGATGGCGGCCACCGTTTGTACAGCGACCAAGATGTGCTCAAGGTCACCTTGCTGAAAAGCCTGACGCAACAAGGACACGCCATCAGCACCTTGTCTGATTTGGATATTTCATCTTTGCAAAGCTTGCTGAATGAGTCCCGCCAAGCCGTGCAGGTGCATGCGGCTCGCCAAGTGCTGCCAGCAGTCATTTCCTTGGTGGTGGTTGGCTATAACTTGGCTTCACGCTTAGAAACGCAAAAGTTCACTTTGACGTTCGGCCATGCCAGCTTGAAGGTGGTGCAGGTGTTCACCGATTTGCAAGATGCTTTGTCTTCGGCTGAAATGCCTGCAGTAGACGACGCTTCCACCATGCTGGTGTTGAGCCAATCGTCGGTGCTATCCAACTACGCGGACGATATTTTGCGTTTGCAAAAGCGCTTGAAAGTCAGCAAAGGATTGCTGATTTACCGTTATGCCTCGGACCAAGTGATACAGGACTTAAAAAATGCGGGATTGCTTTTGAGGCGTGAGCCGGTGTCAGACGCCGATTTAAGCGACATCATGCAATCTGTGCTGTTCGTGGAACCGTCTAGACCTCTTTCACAAATGACTGCCAAAACCATTCCTGCACGGCGGTATTCTGATCAGGTCTTGCAGCGCGTCGCAGCGATTTCAACCCAAGTGCTGTGCGAATGCCCTCGCCATGTGGCAGAGCTGATTTCGCAACTCAGCAGTTTTGAAAAGTACAGCAGCGAATGTTTGAACAGCTCTGTCAATGATGCCAAGCTACACGCCTATCTCTCTGCGGTATCTGGCACTGCAAGGGCTCTTTTTGAGGAAGCTTTGCAAAGGGTGGCGCTGCAAGAGGGTATAGACTTGTCTGAATAAACCCTATGAACCGCGTTCTCAATTTCAGTTCCGGCCCTGCTACTTTGCCAGAGGCTGTGTTGCGCCAAGCTGCCAGCGATATGTTGGATTGGCAGGGAAGTGGCATGTCAGTCATGGAGATGAGCCACCGAGGGCCCGAGTTCACCCACATCTTGGCCCAAACACAGTCCCTCTTAAAGAGTTTGTTGGCCATTCCTGACAACTACAGCGTGTTGTTGTTGCAAGGTGGGGCTATTGCAGAAAACGCGATTGTGCCCATGAACCTGATCGGTTCCACAGGGCAGGCTGACTACGTGGTCAGTGGCAATTGGTCGCATAAGTCGATGCAAGAAGCCGCGCGTTACGGCCGTGTCCATCTGGCCGCCAGCTCCGAGGCGCAAGGCTACACCTCTATGCCAGATCTTGCCACATGGCAGTTGTCAGAAAAGCCGGCCTATGTGCATTTTTGTAGCAACGAAACCATTGGTGGCGTGGAGTGCCATTGGACACCCAGCACAGGCGATGTGCCCCTCGTTGCTGACATGTCCTCCAACATCATGTCCCGACCCATCGACATCTCTCGCTATGGACTGATTTATGCGGGCGCACAAAAAAACATGGGACCCTCTGGTGTGACCTTGGTCATTGTTCGCCGTGATTTGATGGGCCATGCGCTTGCCTCAACACCCTCTGCCTTCAACTACCAAATACAAGCCGATAACGAATCCATGTACAACACGCCGCCCACCTATGCGATTTACATCATGGGCTTGGTGTTGCAGCATATTCAAAACGAGGGTGGCTTGCCTGCCATGCAAGAGCGCAACCTTGCGAAGTCGCAGTTGCTCTATGACTTTTTAGACCACAGCCGCTTTTTCAGCAACCGTGTGCGCCCTGCAGACCGCTCTCGCATGAATGTGACTTTTTATTTGCGTGATGAATCCTTGAACGCTGCTTTCCTCGAAGCTGCGCAATCACAAGGCATGGTGCAACTGCGCGGCCACCGCATCGCAGGAGGCATGAGAGCCTCCATTTACAACGCCATGCCACTTTCAGCAGTTCAAAAGCTGCGCGACTGTATGTTCGCGTTTGAAAAACGTCACGCTTGAGCCAGCGCTGCTCGAGCCGCTTTGGCGATGTGCTGTGCATCTACTTGGAAAAAATGTCTTAACTCTGCACGGGTGTCGCTGCGACCAAACCCATCGGTGCCTAACGCGATGTAGCGCCTGTTGGGCGGCAAATACGCTCGCACACTTTCTGCAACAGCCCTGACATAGTCGGTGGCAGCAATCACTGGTCCTTGCGTGTTGCTCAACTGTGCAGCAACAAATGGGGTGAGCTTTTCGCCGTGATTCAAGGCCGCCTGCTCGCAAGCCTGCCCAT